>JBATFE010000181.1:0-3974 GCA_049664445.1 Gammaproteobacteria bacterium | reverse complement strand
TGCCATGCGCCTGTTCCGGCGTGCGTTGCAGCATTCCCCTGAGCAGGTCGAGTATCTCGTTGCCCTGGCACAGGCCTGCGATGCAAGTGCTGATAATGTGTGCGTAGGGCAAACACTGGATCAGTTGCGCACACTTGATCCCGGTACCCCGCAGGTGCGAACGTTGTTCATAGAGCTCAATAACGTGGTGAATCCGTGAGGACTCGCGGATAGGAGCCACTCCTGCAGGTTTTTTACAGGAAGAATAATACCGGGTTGATCTATACTGTCTGCCATGAAGCATCTGAAAGACCGGGTATTGCTGGTATTGCTTGGGCTACTTGGTCTGACGCTGGCGGCCTTCTTTCTTGGTGTGCTGCCCTACCCCTTTGGCATTCTGATCCTGCTGGTGTTAATTGTGTCGCGTTTGCTCTATAAACAACAATGAGATCGGGAGGTGGTCGTTTGTTTATTCGTTACTGGGTGTTACTGTTTTTTCTGGGTGGTACCGCTGTTATGGCTGATAACTTGTTGATAATCGATGACCGGCGTAGCGGCAACCTTGATTCCACGCTGGGAACCTCCTGGCGCATGGTCACTGATGGCGTGATGGGTGGTGTGTCCAGCGGTACGTTGACGCTGGCGTCGATCGATAATCGCGACTGTCTGCGCCTGCAGGGTGATGTCCGGCTGGAGAACAACGGCGGGTTTGTGCAGGCGGCGCTGGATATCGAGAAGACGGCTGCGGCGGATGCCTCGGCTTTTACCGGTATCGTGATGGACGTCTACGGCAATGATGAGGCCTATAACCTGCACCTGCGCACCGATGATTTGTGGCTGCCATGGCAGTCCTACCGTGCGACGTTTCAGGCGCCGCCAAGCTGGCAGACGGTGCAACTGCCGTTTGCGGAATTCTCTCCCTACAAGACCAGCAAGGCACTGGATCTGACCGAGTTTGAGCGCATCGGCGTGCTGGCAATTGGCCGGGCGTTTAGCGCGGATTTGTGTATTGGGCGGATTGGGTTTTATTAAATAGTTCAGGCGCTCTCGTCAGTAAATTTCCCCTTTACCTGACAGATGCAATCGAATATTGCCGATCACATAATTGTGATGATTAGCAGACACTGGTAGGCAATTTCAAAAAGTATTTCACCCTGCCGGGAAAAAAACAATGGCGAATAGTATTCCGGTGGCAGGCTGGAAATGCCTTTGAGGTTGAAGTAACGGATTCTCATTGAGGTTCATTACCATGAAACAGCCGACTAACCCCTTTCATCCTGGTGAGATATTACTGGAGGAATTCCTGCAGCCGGCGGGCATAACCCAGACGGCATTTGCCGAACAGCTGGGCTGGACACGTGCGCGGCTGAATGAACTCATCAAGGGAAAACGTGGCATCACGGCGGAGTCTGCCCTGGATCTGGCTGAGGTGCTGGATACGTCGGCGAAGTTGTGGATGAACCTGCAGGCGACGTGGGACCTGGATCAGGCAGTGAAGCGGCGGGGGGTGGATTGAAAGGCACACTCCCTGCCAGCGCATCACCCTGTCGTCACGTATTTTAATACTTCAACCACCTGTTCAGGCGTTTTCGCCCACGCCATGGCGGCTGCGTCCACTTCCTTCAATGGGTGAATAATTGTTTCATCATGCAGTGTTATGTAGGGCGTACCCAGCGCCGCGCAACAACCCGCATCGAACGCGGCATTCCATTGCTTGTATTGTTCACCAAAACGAATGATCGCAATGTCGCAATTCTCGATCAGCGTTTTGGTACGGATTGCATTCACTTTCGCTGATTGATGGTCGCGCCAGTAATTAACGTTCTCGGCGCCCAGCACATCACCTGCCGCATCACTTGCATCATGATCGGTGACGGCGGAGGTAAAGACGACAGGCAGCTTGTCCCGTTCTGCACCCTGCATTATTTGCTCGCGCCAGTCGGTGTGTATCTCGCCGGATAAATAGACGGTCCAGTTCATGTTGGTTACCTCTTCATTACCGAGTTGATTCAACGTGATGAAAACAGGTTTGCGCCCGCAAGTCTATTTAAGGTCAGGGGAAGAGCGAGGATGTAAACCGTCACCCTAGGTTCTTTTTCATTGATTGTGAAGGGCACACTCCGTGCACCATGGTTCTGGTCAGTGGTAACGCCGCAGCAGGCCCCTGAGCACGCCCTGTGTGACCACCTCATAACGCTCAGCCCAGGGCAACCTTCATGTGTCCCGCTCTTTGGTGTTTTCCGCCTCGCCCAACGACAGTGATCCTGATATCGCTGCCCAGTAAAGTGACAAAACGAAACAGGCGGTCTATTGAAAAACCGTCCAGTTGACCGCGTACCAGACGGGAAACCTTGGGCTGGTCGATACCGAGAAATTCAGCCGCCTCTACCTGGGTCATGCCACGTGTCTTTATGGCATCCGAAATTACATGGGCAAGGCGAGCCTTTACCAGTGCCTCTTCCGGATTCTTGACACCCAGATCGGCGAATACATTACCACTGCTTTTTCTGACGTATCTGTTCATGGTGTTCCTGTGCCCGCCTTAATCGCCTGTGAATCATGTTGAGATGTTGCTTCGGTGTCTTGATACCCGATTTTGATTTCTTCTGAAATGCGTGTAGCACATAAATGACCTCTTTATATTTGAGTGTGTACACTGCCCGCCAGGTATCGCCGTCATAGTCCGCTGTAACCTCCAGCACTGATCCACCGGGAAACCCTTTCAGGGGTTTTGCATCAGGATGCTTTTCACCCTGCTGAGCCAGGTGCAGTGCATACCCCAGGATGTCAATCACCGCATCGGGAAAAGCCCGCAAGTCCTCTAATGATGAGCCAACCCAGTAGAGTGGCCGCTCACCCTGCATGATATGCCAAATATAGCATAAGTATCGGACACAGTACGCCGGCATTTAGCTGGCCGTGACCGTGCATGGTGATATCGCTTTGCATGGCCGTATTGATAGCACGGGTAGCTGGCTATGCCTGCCGGCAGCTGCCGACTACAGGTGTAGGACAGAACTGATCCCTGTATAAGGCTGCTCATGTCGTATGGCTCAGATATCGGGAAGTGCGTAGGGTGCACACTCCGTGCACTATGGCTCTGGTCAGTGGTAACGCCGCAGCAGGCCCCTGAGCACGCCCTGTATGGCGACCTCATCCGGTGCATAGCGCATGGCGGTCATGCCGGCGTTGGCCGGGTGCAGGATCACCTGTCCGGGTTGTTGTTCGATGCGTTTCAGGGTCGCTTCCTCGTTGTTGACCAGCGCGACGACAATGTCGCCGTTATCGGCGCTGTCGCGTTGTTCGATGACGACGTAGTCTCCATCCAGTATGCCTTCATCGATCATCGAGTCACCGCGCACCTGCAGGACATAACAGGGCCGGGTGCCGAGCAGTTCATCGGGCACCTGCATGAACTCGGGTTGCGTGACGGCCTCGATGGGGCGGCCGGCGGCGATGCTGCCGAGGAACGGGATGCCCATCTCCGGCTCCACCTGTTCGACGAGGCGGATGCCGCGGTGGGTGCGGTCCATGGGTTCGACCAGACCGGCCTCGACGAGGGCCTGGATGTGTTTGTGCAGTGAGCCGCGCGAGCTCAGACCAAGGGCTTGGCAAAGTTCGTCGTGGCTGGGAGGGTGGTCGAAATGGTCTGCGTTGTCGAGCAGGTAGTGGTAGATCTCGGCCTGGCGTTTTGTTAATGGCATGGCGGGTTTCCTGTCGCGGCAGGGGTGCCGCGCCTGCAGGGTAAAATATTATATATGTAACTGATTATATTCACTTATTTGTCATTCCTCTCGGTAACGAATAACCCGGCGCGTATTGAATCTCAGGCGCTGGCATCGGGTTCTCCGCAGCGCGCGGCCCGTAATCACGGCTTTATTTAATGTGGGCCTTGATTTGTTCTCCCCTGGTTCTCTATTCTACCCGAAGAGAACCAGGGGAGAACATAGCATGAGCAGGCCGGCTGAGAAACTTGTTCCCGGGGAGGCACGGCC
>JBATFE010000180.1:0-4080 GCA_049664445.1 Gammaproteobacteria bacterium | reverse complement strand
GGCAGATCCTGCTCGACCGTACGCTGGACGCAGGCATAGAGAAATTCCGCCGCCTGCGTGCAATCGAAATAGCGGTACAGGTCGGCGGTATCATTCTGCACCTCGACATTTCGCTCAGGCGTCGGACGCCACTCGATATAATCCATCAGAGGCGCGGAATGGTTCTGCAATGTCGTTCGGTACTCATCGATCCGATCCAGCATGACGGAAGACACCGGAAAAACCATGCCTGGCGGGGTGTACTTGCGCTCTGCCAGGACATGATGAATCAGGCAACGGTGCACGCGGCCATTCCCGTCCTGGAACGGGTGAACATAAATAAAGCCAAAGGCTGTTGCTGCCGCCTGCATGACAGGATCGAGCCCGTCATCCCGCATGCGGTTATTCGCGGCCAGCATACCCGCACACAGTTGCTCCAGATCCTGCGGACGGGCACCAATAAACTCCGGCAGGGGATCACCGAGGTGATCGCTCTCGCCAAGGAATACGCCATCCGGCCGCAGCCCCGGAAAGACAAACCGTTTGTCCTCGATCAGGACGCTGTGAAGGCGAATGATCTCATCGAGCGTGAGCGCGTTCTTGCCGGCCAGCAGCACCGCCCGCCCCCACCGTTCCAGCCGGTTGCGCGGCGCGCGCTCGCCCTCTATCTCGAAGCTTGCACGACTGTCAGCCAACAGCAGGAAACTGGCAGCACGTGTGACCAGGTGTTGCCCGGTACGTCCGATGGTTTCCGCTGCGCGTTCCGCGAGCCCCAGCGCGGCTAATGCCTCAAGCTGCTCCGTTCTGCGGATAACGGGACACCAGTCGCCGTTGCCAAGCAGGTTATCCCTGACCTTGTGACGCCTGGAAAGCTGCGCCTTCCCCGTGAAATAAGCTTTTGTATCCAGCGCATCCACGGCCGTGGCATTGGGCGCATCATCCACATCCAGCGCCTGACCGGTCAGCAGTTCATGGAAGAACCAGGCGCGCCGCGTGTGCGCACCCGTTGGGGTGGCCCTGACATACTCTTCCAGCGCCGCCCTGGGTACCGCCTCAAAGGCGCGTTATAATATCAGCAGGTCGATATTTTCGTGGCGCAGGGCAAAGGTCAGATGGTCGGCCAGCTGGTCGCCGGGCTGGTAGCGCTTGTCGAAGACACGAAAACCCCCTTCCTCGCGCTGGCTGCCTCCAATATGTTGCTCCGAAACACAGCTTGGCTGCCGGACGGGTGCCTGGATACCGAGCGCCTGGACGAGCGCCGCGAAGCCTGCAAAGCTGTACCCCTTTGGGAACAAGCTTCTCCTGGAAGCTGCCTGGCGTTTCCAAATCAAGGCGCATGAGTCGAAAATCTATTGTCCATGTCGAAAATTATTCGAAATATAACATCTGTATCGAAAAATGCTTACTTTGATCGAATTTCTATTATTTATACGTTTTATATCGAAATTCTCATATTTTGCGGCGTATTCGACCCCGGATTAATGGCTGACTCAGATCTCCATGACCAGATCTGGCTGGAAATCGGCGTTCAGGGCATTCGGGGTATAGCCGCGCGGGTTGCAGACGACCCGGGTGCCGTAGACCTCGTAGTCGAAGGCATCGTGCATATGCCCGTGGACCCAGAGGGTTGGCCGGTCGCCGTCCATGAGATTCTCCAGATTGCTGGCGAAGGCCGGGGTCAGCAGGTCGCGGGCATAGCGGGGATGCACCGACTGCGATGAGGGGGCATGGTGGGTGACCACCACCGTCCTGCCTTCGAAGGGCTCGGCCAGCCTCGATGCCAGCCAGCTCCGGCTGGCCGTGTGCAGCCGGGCGGCATCCTGTGGGGTAAATTTCCGCCCATCATTCCTGATGATAGAGAAATCCGTCATCCACTTCCGGGCCGTCTTCATGGCGTAGAACCGCTCGCCTTCGCCAAACAGGGCAAAATCGGTCCACAGGATGCTGCCCAGGAAGCGCACGCCGTCGATGATCACCTGATCATCATTCAGGACGTGGATGTGAGCAGGCGCTTGCGCCTTCAACTCCTCGATCAGAGACAGGTCGTGATGATAGAACTCGTGGTTACCAGGCACATAGATGACCGGCCGGTCCGGGAACCGGACTTGCGCCCAACGCAGACCTTCCATACCCACACCGATATCGCCGGCCAGGATCACGGCGTCGGCATCAGTAACCGGCGGGTCGAAGTCCTCGAATTCGATGTGCAGGTCGTTGAGGATGTGAAGTTTCATTTACTCATCTTGCTCATCGCTAATCAGTACTGGACCTGATGGTAGTGGGCGGTGACTCGCATGAACACCCCATATGAGTCACTCATGCCACCTGGTTGAAGGTTGTGGTTCAGGCGTTTCCGGTGTTGATAACTGTGGTAAGTGTTTATGGCAACCGTATGGCAGTAACCATAACGGTCTGCTTGCGCGGTAATTGCCGTGGGACACCAATCCCTACAGCCTGAATGTGCCTGATCTCAGGCAACGCGGGTTATCCCTGTGGGGAATCTGCCCGCCTTATCCAACCTGCCCTTAACGGGGCTGCATTAAAGTATTTCAATAAGACCTCCTTTGAATTATGCGGAACATTTCCGCGGGTTTGAGAAATGTGAATTGGCAACGGCCGGATACAACGACCCGTTCGTCTTCAGTTCACGAGGTTTGAAGCCACGCCCTGGTCGGGCTTTGGCGTGTTCACGCAATACGTGAGATGTCGAAGATGGACCGCGGCTTGCGCCGATGCACCTGTTACACGGTCCGGGAGGTGCCTTGCTTGCCACTTTTCCGTAGTGGCCACGGATAAAACCGATGTGCTGGTGCAAGTATACAAATGCACTTTCGGCCTGTCACGGCAAAAACATTTAGCAAGTGATAACGATGCATTCTCCATCGACCAGGACGCAATCAAGAACAGATAACCCGTCTGTCAACGTACTATAAAACCCCTTGTTTTACAGCACCAAATGAATGCGTAGCTAACGTGCAGAACCAGTCGTACCGCGATTCCGGTAATTCGAATAATGATCAGAGTCTTGTGTGGTGCAGGTTAGCTGGAGGCGTGTGTACTTGTGCTCAAGTGCTGATGATCTTGAGTGGGAAGTGTTCAGCTACCTGCGAAAAGTCCTTATCGTTATGCAGCAACTGGCAGCGGTGTTCCAGCGCCGTGGCAGCAATGATGCAATCGTTGGTTTTGCGGATGGTAATGCCTTTCTTGCGCAGTTTGCGGTAGATATCCGCTGCCCGCGCAAATACCGTCTCTGGCATAGGCAACATAATCAACGGGCTGAGATAGCGCCGAACGCGCCGGTGGGTGGTGTCATCGGCAATCCCCTGGAGAATCTCGGTGAGGATGATACCGCACAGGGCCAGGTCCTCGTTGTCGAGGATGCATTGCTCCAGTATATCGACATGGGGCAGCTTACGACCTGCGAAGAAGTCAATCCAGACGCTGGTATCGACCAGGATCACTGACCACGTCCGGCACGCATCTCCTCAAGATTGCCTTCCCAGTTCACCTTACCTTTTAGTGAGAGCAATTTCTTTTGCTGCTTGTGGCGCAGCAGTTCACGCAAGGCGAAGTCAACCAGCTCGCGGCGTGTCTTGAGTCCGGTAGCCTTGAGGCCTGCCTCAACCAGCTTGCCATCGAGCACGATATTGGTTCGTACGTCATCGGATTTCATGGCAGTTTACCCAGCAAATAATATACACACATATTTCGTATTTATGTGTATTGTAGGCCAGGAATGCTTAGCGGGCAAGCCCACTCCTGCATCACATTTTCAACCCATCACCTGATCCAACCGTGCGACCAGATCCTCCGCCCGCAGGTGCGTATAGCGCTTGAGCATCTGCATGGACTTGTGGCCGGAGATGGCGGCAACTTCCTGGTCGCCGAGGCCAGCCTCGACCAGGCGGGAAACGGCTTCATGGCGAAGGTCATGAAAGCGTAGACCCTTGATGCCGGCCTTCTTCAGCACACGATGCCATGCGGGACGAAATTCATACGGCCGGCGTATTTTGTCGCGACCGGGTTCGCCGAAGAAGATCAGGTCGGTAACAAAGGGGCGTACCGGATTGTAGAACAGCCCCTCGCGCCATTCCCTGATGG
>JBATFE010000179.1:0-8161 GCA_049664445.1 Gammaproteobacteria bacterium | reverse complement strand
GAGCTGGAATGGGAGGTGGCAGCAGCGGGCCAGGTGGATGCCGACGGCGGCCTGTCAGACAAGAAGCGCCACTACCCATGGGGGCACACAAAGCCTGCGCCACACCTGGCAAACCTCGAAGGCCACGCACTCGGCACGATTGCGGTGGACGCGTTGCCGGCGAGCGACAGTGCATTCGGTTGTCGACAGATGATAGGCAATACCTGGGAGTGGACCGAGGACACCTTCGGGCCCTATCCGGGCTTCACGCCTGACATGTACGAGGACTATTCCCGGCCACTGTTCGGAAACACCAGGGTGTTGCGCGGGGGAGCCTGGACCACCCGCGGACGCATGATCCGAAACACCTGGCGCACCTATTACGGCCCGGAGCGCAACGACGTGTTTGCCGGTTTCCGTAGCTGCGCGCAATAGGTGCATGAACAAGGCGTCGGTCAGTTTCCACGACCTGCACCCCAGCGCCGACGACCTGGCGGCGGATGTGCTGGCGGGTCTCTCGCGGGCGCAGAAATCGATCCCGCCGAAGTATTTCTACGATGCCGAGGGTTCGCGGCTGTTCGATGCCATCACCGAGCTGCCCGAGTACTATCCCACCCGCACCGAGACGGCAATGCTGCGTGAGTATGCGGATGAGATCGCGAAGACGGCCGGCACCGGACACCTGCTGGTCGAGCCCGGCAGTGGCAGTTGTACCAAGGCGCGCATCCTGTTCGAGGGCCTGCAGCCCTGCGCCTATGTGCCCATGGATATCTCGCGCGACCACCTTCGCGTCGCCGCACAGGCGGTCGCCATCGACTACCCCTGGCTGGAGGTGCACGCGGCCTGCACCGATTTCACCCGGCTGATGACACTGCCGCCGACCAGCCCCGAAGGCCGGCGCCTGGCCTTCTTCCCGGGGTCGAGTATCGGGAACTTCGACCCGGATGCCGCGGTCTCTTTCCTGGGCATGATCGCAGACATGGTCGGTCCGGGCGGACAATTGCTGATCGGCGTCGATCTGAAAAAGGACAAGGCGTTACTGGAGTCGGCCTACGACGATGCCCAGGGTGTCACCGCGGCCTTCAACCTGAACCTGCTCGCGCGGATCAACCGCGAACTGGGCACCGATTTCGATCTCGCGCAGTGGCGACACAAGGCCCTGTACAATGAGGCACAAGGCCGTATCGAGATGCACCTGGTCTCGCGCGTGGCCCAGCAGGTGAACCTGCAGGGGCAGACTTTCCGCTTTGCCGGGGGCGAAACTATCCACACCGAGAATTCCTACAAGTACAGCGTGGCGGAGTTCCGCGACCTGGCGTCTCGGGCCGGCTTCGCCACCGACACCGTCTGGGTGGATGCCGATCGCCTGTTCAGTCTCCACCTGCTGCAAACCGGCAATGCGGATGAAGACTGATATCCCGGTCCTGAAAGATATCGTTCTGGTTGGCGGCGGTCATGCGCATGTCTCGGTGCTGCGTATGTTCGGCATGAAGCCCATGCCCGGTGTGCGTCTGACCCTGATCACCCGCGACATCCATACGCCCTACTCTGGCATGTTGCCGGGTTACGTCGCCGGTCACTACGACTACGATGAAGTACATATCGACCTGGGCCCCCTGGCCCGTTTCGCCGCTGCACGTCTCTACCATGGAGAGGTCGATGGCATTGACCCGGGCGAGCGGCTGGTACATGTGCCGGGCCGTCCTCCCGTGCACTATGACCTGCTCTCGATCAATACCGGTTCGCGGCCCCGTACTATCGACGTGCCGGGTGCGCTGGAACACGCCTTGCCGGTCAAACCCATCGACCAGTGGCTGCGTGACTGGCAGACACTGCAGACGCGGGCGCTGAACAGCCAGGGCGACTTCCGTATTGTTGTCGTGGGAGGCGGTGCCGGTGGTGTGGAGCTGGCTCTCTCCACCCGGCATCGCCTCAAAGGCCTGTTGCGCGAACAGGGTGATCAGGCAGCACGCCTGCACTATGAGCTGCTCACGGACGGGCCGGAGATTCTCCCCACCCATAATGCCGGGGTACGCCGCCGTTTCATGCGTGTGCTGGATGAGCGCGGCATCGCCGTGCATCTGAACAGTAAAGTGGTCGGCGTGGAACCCAATGGCGTGCACGTCGAAAGTGGCAACTTCCACCCCGCTGATGCCGTGCTCTGGGTGACCTATGCCGCTGCGCCGGAATGGCCGGGGACGTCGGGACTCGCGGTGGACAAGGAAGGGTTTATCGCCGTCGACCGTGCACTGCGCTCGATTTCCCACCCGGAGGTTTTCGCCGCCGGTGACATTGCCTCCATGCCCGATCCACGGCCAAAGTCGGGGGTGTTCGCCGTTCGCCAGGGCCGCGTCCTGACCGAAAACCTGCGCCGCGCGGTAGCGGGTCGCCCGCTGAAGCCCTACCGGCCGCAGAAGCGCTTCCTTGGCCTGATCAGCACCGGCGATACCTATGCCGTGGCCTCGCGCGGCAACTGGTCCCGGGAAGGCAGATTGCTCTGGACCTGGAAGGACTGGATCGATCGTCGCTTCATGCAGCGGTTCAACGAGTTGCCGGAGATGGGCCAGGATGCCGGACCGGACCTGGGTGGCATCGCCGATGCGCAAGCCATCCGTGAGCTTTCCACCCTGGCCATGCGCTGCGGGGGCTGCGGCGCCAAGGTAGGCAGCACGGTGCTCGGCCGGGTCATCAACCGCCTGCCGGCGCAGCACCGTGATGATGTGCTCATCGGCCTGGATTCACCCGATGATGCGGCCGTCTTCGAGGTGCCACCGGGCAGGGTCATGGTACAGAGCGTGGATTACTTCCGCGCCTTCATCGATGATCCATACACCTTTGGCCGCATTGCTGCCAACCATGCCCTCGGTGACATTTTTGCCATGGGTGCCGAAGCACAGTCCGCCCTGGCGATAGCCACGGTGCCCTATGGCCGGGAGCAGATCGTCGAACAGACCCTTTCCGAGTTGATGAGCGGCGCCGTGGACACCCTGGCGCCCACCGGGGCCGTACTGGCGGGCGGTCATTCGAGTGAAGGGGCGGAGCTGGCTTTCGGCCTGACGGTCAACGGACTGATCGCGAAGGATGCCCTGCTACGCAAGGGTGGCATGCAGCCGGGAGATACCTTGATCCTGACCAAGCCCATCGGCACCGGTACGCTGTTCGCTGCCGACATGCGAGGCAAGGCGAAAGGGCGCTGGATAGATGGGGCCATCCAATCGATGCTGGTTTCAAACCAGGCTGCCGCCGCCTGCCTTCACCGGCGGGGCGCGACGGCCTGCACCGATGTCACCGGATTCGGTCTGGTGGGGCACCTGGTCGAAATGACCCGCGCGTCGGATGCTGATGTGCAACTCGAACTCGAGGCCATACCCCTGATCGACGGCGCCGAGCAGACCGTGGCCGCCGGCATACTCTCTTCGCTGCAACCACAGAATGTGCGTCTGCGGCGGGCGGTGCGCAACCCTGAAATCCTGAGCACCCACGCACGCTATCCGCTGTTATTCGACCCTCAGACCGCAGGTGGCTTGTTGGCCTCTGTGCCTGCTGACGCGGCCCCGGCCTGTCTGGACGAGCTGCATGAGCTGGGTTATTCGCATGCCGCCATTATCGGTCGGGTTGAGCCCCGAACGACCGCAGCGGCCCCCATTCAGGTCATTGGCTGAATGGTCTCCTCAGCGAAAACATTGCAGTAATCCAATAGCCGGATTTGCATGTATAACCCCTGATGACGCAACCGCAATTGTGCAGATAACATGAAAAAATGGCATCTCCCCAGGGCAGCACTGCTGCTGGCGTTTATCCTGGCCCCACCAGCCATATTTGCCTTCGAACCGGCAACAGTCTCTACCGAACATGTGACGGTTACACTGGTAAGCGAGCAGTCAAACATCGAACCAGGCCAGACACTATGGATCGGGCTGCGTTTTGACCTGATCCCGCACTGGCACATCTACTGGCGAAATCCGGGAGCATCCGGCAGTGCCCCGGTCATCCGCTGGACACTGCCAGAGGGGTGGGAGAGCGGAGAGGTCCACTGGCCGGTACCAAAACGCATTCGGGTCGGGCCGCTCACCAATTATGGCTATGAGGGTACTGTCGCTTTACTCGTGCCTGTTCAGGTGCCACCGTCTCCCCTGCCGATGGGCCCGCAGACCATCACAGCCGATGCCGAATGGCTGGTATGTCGCGTAGAGTGCATCCCTGAATCGGGTCGCCTCACCGTCGAACTCGGTAATGTCAGTAACGATTCCAGCGCGACGGACGAGACACGCGAGCTGTTCAACGCAACCCGGGCACAGTGGCCCAGGGCGATGACGCCGGCGGGCAATTACCGCCTGGATGAAGACACATTGGCGATCTCGGTTGCGATGACCGACGCGATGACCCGCAGCCCTGCCGATGTCTGGTTCGCAGCCACGGAATGGGGGCCGGTCGATGCCAGCGGCGCGCAACAGTGGACTCAAGGCACGACAGGATTCATGCTCAGGGTGCCGGTCGGTGATTTGCCCCCCGCCGGGGATAGCCCGCTGGAAGGTTTGCTGGTAATGGAATCGGTGCGCAATGGTACGACAGTGCAAAGCGGCCAATACGTGCGGCTTGCGGCGGAACCGCCAGCAGCATCGGAAGATTGGACGAAAAACCCGGACCTGAGCCCGCTGACAGCCCTGGTTTTTGCTTTCCTCGGTGGTCTGATACTGAACATCATGCCCTGCGTCCTGCCGGTGCTAAGCATCAAGATACTGGGCTTCGTCAGAGAAGCTGGCGCCAATCAGCAGCGCCTTGCATACCACGGCCTCAGCTACACTGCCGGCGTGCTGTCCTGTTTTATCGTGCTCGCCGCCGTGCTGCTGGCGCTGCGTGCAAGCGGTGAATCACTGGGCTGGGGATTCCAGCTTCAGTCGCCAGTGCTGGTTACCCTGCTGAGCTACCTCATGCTTCTGGTGGGACTGAATCTGGCCGGCGTCTTCTCTGTCGGCGGCAAACTTATGAACGCCGGTCATTCCCTGACCGGTAACAGTGGACTCCCGGGTACCTTCTCCACCGGTGTTCTCGCCGCGGTTGTCGCAAGCCCGTGCACCGCGCCCTTCATGGGTGCAGCACTGGGTTACGCTATCACGCGCCCGGCCCCGGAATCGCTCGCTGTATTCCTCAGCCTCGGTGCCGGCTTTGCCCTGCCCGTTTTGCTGCTGAGCCTGTTCCCGGCCTGGCTTGAGTTCATCCCCAGGCCGGGAAACTGGATGAAACGCTTTCAGCAGGCACTGGCTTTCCCCATGTTCGCCACCGCAGCATGGTTGCTGTGGGTGCTCAGTCAGCAGACCGATACATGGGTCTATGGTGGCGCGCTTGCGGGGCTGGTGGTGCTTGCTTTCGTCGCATGGCTTTATGGCCAGTGGAGCCCGCGGGGCTGGCCACTCTGGCTGCTCGGCACCTGCACAGCAACAGCTTTGACGCTGGTCATCATCCCGATGCTGGCATCTGATCCATCCGATCAGCCCCGCCTTGACTCGAGCGACGACAGGCCCTGGTCCGAGCAACAGGTGAAAGAACTTACCGCTGCAGGGCGGCCAGTATTCGTCAACTTCACTGCAGCATGGTGCATTACCTGCAAGGTCAATGAACAGCTAGCCCTGTCAACGGAGAACACGCGTCAGCTATTCGAAGCTCGATCCATCGCCTACCTTGTTGCCGACTGGACCCGGCGGGATCCTGCGATAACGCGCCAGCTGGAACGCTATGGACGCAGTGGTGTACCCCTTTATCTGTTGTACCCACCGGTAGCCGGGGATCCAGTGGTGCTGCCTCAGCTGTTGACCGAAAGCATTGTATCCAAAGCCATCGACAAACTTTAAAAACAGGAGAAATATCATGTTGAAACGATTTTTTCAGATAGCGCTGATCATCACCGCCTTGACTGCCTGTGGTTCGAGCGCCGCATTGCGTGTGGGTGAGCCCGCCCCCGGGTTCGAGGGCGTGGACACCGGTGGAAACATCCATCGCCTGGCCGACTACCGTGGCAAAACCGTTGTCCTGGAATGGACCAATCACGATTGTCCCTACGTTCGCAAGCATTATGGCGCCGGTAACATGCAGGGGCAGCAGCGTGAGGCTGCTGCGCAGGGTGTTGTCTGGCTATCGATCATTTCCTCGGCCCCTGGCAAGCAGGGCCATGTGCGTCCGGAGGAGGCT
The DNA here is from genome assembly GCA_049664445.1 of Gammaproteobacteria bacterium. Lineage (GTDB taxonomy): Bacteria > Pseudomonadota > Gammaproteobacteria > UBA9214 > UBA9214 > UBA9214. Next base: position 1,996 of record JBATFE010000179.1, on the reverse strand, counting down.
GAAGAACTGACCCGAACACGCAATGCAGCACCCTTTGCCGTCATCCTCGACAGCGAGGGCAAGATTGGCCGTGCCTATAATGCCAAAACGACACCCCATATGTTTATCATCGACGATACCGGCGTGCTGGTTTACATGGGCGGCATGGACAGCATCAGCACGGCCAACCCGGATGACATCCCGCGGGCCACGCAGTACATACGCGTTGCCTTGCAGGAGCTGGCAGCGGGCAAGCCCGTCAGTACACCGGTTACCAAACCCTATGGCTGTTCGGTGAAGTACCGGTGAACTCATGACAGTCTCACAGGTCGAAAAAATTCCGGTTACCGGAGTCAGGCAATGCACAAGATAACGCGCAGGCGATTTATTCAGGGCACCACTGGTTTACTGGCCATGCATGCAGTGCCAGTGGTGGCAACCTTGCGAAGCACTACCCCACGCCAGTCGGCAGGCCCCTTCTATCCTGTGGAACTGCCACTGGATGATGACAACGATCTAACGCACGTTGCAGGACAGGAACAGACGGCATCAGGCCAGATCTCCGATCTGAATGGCCGTATCCTCGATCAGAACGGGAGGCCACTGGGTGGTCTGCGCATCGAAATCTGGCAGTGCGACATCAATGGCCGCTATCGGCATCCACGTGATTCGGGCGACCGCCCGATCGACCCGGCATTCCAGGGCATCGGGCATACAATCAGCGATAGACTTGGTCGCTACCGATTCCGGACTATCCGCCCGATGCCGTATCCCGGACGAACACCACACATCCACGTGGCGGTATTCCACGCAGATAAAGAGCCCTTTACTACCCAGCTCTATGCTGCAGGCGATCCCCGTAACGCGAATGACTTTCTCTACCAGCGTGTACCTGAAGCCTATCGTCATCTGGTGACAACGGATTTCAAGCCTTCCGAAGTCTCGAATGTCGATTTCACGGCCACCTGGGATATCGTTCTGGGCGTCACGCCGGTTTGAGCGATCGCAAGCGATAATAGAGTCCAGACTGTATGGCGGAGAGAGAGCGATTATTCGGGCCTCAATTTACTCGAAGCATAAATGCCCCGAACCCCTTCGGGGCCGCCGTCGCTACGCACCGACGTTCTTTCGCGCCTGCGGCGCTCAAGTCGAACCCTCTGAATTTCAATTTTTTTCAATTGGTTCCGAAGCCATCGTGTCCATATCATGGCTAACAGCAGCTGAGAAACACCAAGAGCTTGGCTATATCATGACTCCATGGTATTCTCTACATAAATCTACAAAACTGTAGAGGATGATCTGCCATGAACACAACCACACAAGTTTCCGCCTACATCTCGGAAGAAACCAAGGCCGAGGTTGAAGCCTATGTCAAGCGCCGCGGTGTGAAGAAGGCCTACTTAATCGAAGAGGCACTGCAGCACCACCTTCAGGCATTGCGGGAGATCCCAGAGGATTTGATTATTCCCTCCCGGCTGGTGCTGACCGATGAGGCAATGGCGGAGATCGCCGAACGCATCACCCGGGAGGACCAACCCACTGAGGCTCTAAAAGCACTGTTCCGTGAGTAACGCGAAGCTCGAAGTTCGCGTTCGGCGGCTGGAACCACGGGATGATCGAACCGAATTTCGCAGTGGAAATATCGACCTCGATCGCTTCTTCCAGCGCTACGCCGGCCAAAATCAGTTTCGACACCACATTGGTACGACCTATGTCGCCGTTCAAGGGGACCGGATCGTAGGTTTTGTCACTGTCTCCAGCGGGGAGATGGTCGCGGAGAAGCTGGCGAAAAGCCTGCGTCGACGCCTCCCTGCTTACCCTCTACCCATCCTACGCCTTGCCCGACTGGCAGTGGACGAGCGCTTCCAAGGACATGGCATCGGCAGGCTACTGCTGCGTGCAATGCTGACACTCGCTCTGGAAATGCGGGATCGCCTCGGTTGTATTGGTATAGTCGTGGATGCCAAACCGGATGCGGTCACATTCTATTCGTCCTTGGGCTTCACTCCGATCGACC
>JBATFE010000178.1:0-1912 GCA_049664445.1 Gammaproteobacteria bacterium | reverse complement strand
GCAGAAAACCACTGATGGCGTTTTTGACCTCGGCTTCCGCGTTCAACACGACATTCTCGTAGTTGGTCAGTAACACCTGCAGCCGGGCATCCTGTACGCGCACCTGGTTCTTCAGCCTGCCATAGTTCAGTACTTTCCACTGGAAAGCCGGGCCGGTCGAGATCGCAAGATTGTTTGCATTGAACAGGTCGCCGAGATTGTCATTCCCGGCATCATTGACATTCCAGCCGATCGAACCGAACAGGGTAAAGCTTGGCAGCAGCGCCGCGTCCGCAATACCGACCTGTGCTGATTGAGCAGCCGCCTGCAGTTCTGCCTGCTTGATATCCGGGCGCCGGCGCAGCAGTTCTGCCGGTATGCCGGTTGCTACCTCGGCCGGGGCAGTGGGTATGCCATAGCTGCTGCCGAGCATGGCGTTCAGGTCCTGCGGTGGCATTCCCATCAAGATGCTGAGTGCATGCTGTGCCTGCTCCAGTGATATCAGCAGGTTGGGGACAGACGCCTGGGTGTTGCGCAACTGCGTGGTGGCTTGCTGCATGTCCAGTTCCGTGACGGAGCCGGTTTCATACTGGTTGGTGGTTAATTCCAGCGAGCGCTGCTGTATCTTGATGTTTTCCATGGCCAGCCTGATGCGCTCTTGCAGTGTCCTGATGAGGACATAGTTTCTGGCGACCTCGGCGGTGAGGGTGACCAGCACATCATCGTAGCTGGCGATATTGGCAAGCAGGTTGGCGTCAGCGGATTCTATGCCGCGGCGGAACTTCCCCCAAAAGTCCAGTTCCCAGGCGGCATCAAAGCCGAGGCCCGCCTGGTTGAAATACCGGTCCGATAGCGCGCTTTCCTTGCCGCGATTGTAACTGTAGTTACCCGACAGGGCCTGGCTCTGCGGGTAGAGGCTGCCGGTGACGACACCGAGCTGGGCCCGTGCCTCCAGTATCCTGAGACCGGCGATCTGCAGGGTCAGATTCTGTTCATGGGCCGTGTGTACCAGTTTATCCAGCACTGGATCATCGAAGACCTTCCACCATCGCGCGTCAGTAGCGGGCTGACTGCTGATACCCGGTGCATCATCGGGCGCCCACGCGTCAACCAGTGTCGCCTCGGGTGTCTTGAAGTCAGGGCCGATCAGGGTGCAACCCGCGGTGAGGATGGCAGCGAGTAGCGTCAAGATCCGGGTGGCCGCATGTAGCCGATGGCAACAGCCTGATTTACGGAATCGTGTCTTCATAAAACGTGTAAAATATCATTATGTGCCTTACACGGTTGCAACCGTTGTCCGAAAATCAATACTGTCAACACGCGAAATCTGACATGGTACACTTACGTGACGGGAGTCGGAACCTGGATAGTCTCTTTGCACCCTATTTCTGAAAAAAATAATTTTATTTATCTGGCGGGCGGGTTGGTGCTGCTGCTGCTGATTGGTTCCGTGCTGGAGTTCATCCCGGGCGATTTCGGGCCGAGAATTGTACAGGCAGGCACGATCGCCACCATCATGATTGCCGCCTGGGGCCAGAAGGGCCAGCACAACAGGCTTGCTATCAATATCGCATTTGTCCTGTTGATGCTGCTGTTTATCGTTGCCGGCGCAGTGCTGGACAAGGCCGGTTTCAGTTATGCACACCTGATCCTGTTATTGTGTTTCTTTATCTGGATGACCAGGTTGCTGCTGTACCAGGTACCCTTTACCGGCGCGGTTGATGGTAACAAGATTGTCGGTGCCATCTGTATCTACATGTTGCTGGCCATGATATGGGCAATGCTGTATCTGTTAATCGCGGAAGTCCTGCCCGGTTCCTTCAATGGAGTTCCGCAGGCCCCGTGGCTCGAAAACTTTTCTACTGCAACCTACTTCAGCTTCGTGACCATTACCACGCTGGGTTATGGTGATATTTTACCGGTCACGCCATTG
>JBATFE010000177.1:0-5389 GCA_049664445.1 Gammaproteobacteria bacterium | reverse complement strand
TGATTATATTCGCAGCAGCGGTTAATCATATAAAAATTGCCACGGAATCCACGGAAGAACACGGAAAGATAAATACCTTACAAGAAATTATTTCGTGTTCTTCCGTGGATTCCGTGGCTATTCAAGCGACTTTAAAGCTACGGGCTGGGGCAGAGAAGAACCCTGCCCCGACAGAGACAGGCGACTGATCAGCTGTTGCGGTTTTCCAGCATGTTCTCGATGATCGGGGCAAGGATGATTTCCATCGCAAAGCCCATTTTACCGGCAGGAACAACAAGGGTGTTGCGCCGTGACATGAAGGAATCATCCAGCATGTTCAGCAGGTAGGGGAAATCGACATCCAGCTGCTTGGGATCCCGGAAACGAATCACCACAAAACTCTCGTCCGCTGTCGGTATGTCACGGGCGATGAACGGGTTGGAGGTATCGACGGTCGGCACGCGCTGGAAGTTGATATCGGTACGAGAGAACTGCGGCGTGATGTAATACACGTAGTCGGGCATGCGTCGCAGGATGGTATCGGTAACGGCCTCGGTGGAGTAACCGCGCTGTTCGCAATCACGGAAGATCTTCTGAATCCACTCGAGATTGACGATCGGTACCACGCCGATCAGCAAGTCAACATACTTCGCTACATCAACCGTGTCGGTCGCGATACCGCCGTGCAGGCCTTCGTAAAACAACAGGTCGGTGCCGGCCTCGATGTCTTCCCATGCAGTGAATTCACCCGGCTTCTGACCATAGGGTTTTGCTTCCTCTTCACTGTGCAGATAATAGCGGCGTTGGCACGACCCGGTCTCACCGTAGATCTTGAAGGTCTCCTCGAGTTTGTCGAACACATTGGCCTCGGGGCCGAAGTGGCTGAAACTGTGGTTGCCGGTTTCCTCGGCCTCTGTCATGGCAAGCTTCATGGCGGCACGGTCGTACTTGTGGTAGCTGTCACCTTCAATAACAACGGGATTTACACCCTCGCGCAGGAAGATATGCTCAAACGCCACCTTGACAGTGGTGGTGCCGGCACCGGAGGAACCGGTAACAGCGATTACTGGATGTTTTTTGGACATGAAAAGCTCCTCGACCGTAAGGTGTAAATCGGATTAATGTGAATTCGTGACTGGTCAACTGACCGGTTTCTGTTTTCTGCGAACCTGCCTTGCAAGGCTTTCAGGCTGAAGCGCAGCCGCGTATTGAACCATTATTGCATTACCGGACTCAAGTGGCGTCGCTAGTCTGACTGGGGTATTTATATAAAATATGATATAAATCAATATAATAAGTAATTTTTCCGCATCCTTCACTTGTCTTCACGGGAGCAACTTTTTTATCTTGGCTGCTCTCTCGAAGGTTGCCTCGCCTTTCCCGCACAGGGTCGTTGGCCAGTTGCTGCAAGGTGCGCAGCTTGATGGGCCTGGCATTGAGCTGTGCGTCGGTTGAGATAAACCGATGGAGTTAAATAAATTTTATATGATTATAACGGCCATACGGGGGAAAGGCCCCTACAGTCTGTGAGGGCATTATTATACAATAATAAACTTTATCATCGCACTGTGTGGTGATGTTTATACCATCAATTCACTCCGGGTATTGTCATGAATAGTGGTTGTCAGGACTGGAAAGGTCGTTTGTTCCCATGCCTTTGCTGGATGGGGGAACTCAAGAAACGAGAGGTACTGCAAGCCGACCTGATTGCCGGTATTACCGTTGCACTGGTGCTGGTACCACAGTCCATGGCGTATGCGCAGCTCGCCGGTCTGCCGCCGTACTATGGTTTATACGCATCCTTCCTTCCCGGCATTATTGCGGCATTGTTCGGTTCTTCCCGCCAGCTGGCCACCGGTCCGGTCGCGGTGGTTTCCCTGATGACGGCGTCTGCGCTGGAGCCGATTGCCGGTGCCAACCCGGAGCTGTATATCACCTACGCCATCATGCTTGCATTTATGGTCGGTATCTTCCAGATAGGGCTGGGTCTGCTGCGCATGGGTGTGCTGGTGAACTTTCTGTCGCACCCGGTGGTGATCGGTTTTACCAATGCCGCGGCCATCATCATCGGTACCTCGCAGCTGGGCAAGCTGTTCGGCGTCAGCGTGGAGAAGGCCGAGCATACCTATGAGACCGTCTTCAACACGGTGATCGAGGCCCTTAATCATACCCACCTGGAAACCATGCTGATGGCACTGCTTGCGCTTGGCATCATGATTGCCATGAAGCGCTGGGTGCCGCGGGCACCCAACGTGCTGACCGCGGTCGTGGTCACAACGCTGATTTCCTGGCTGCTCGGATTCGTGGATATGGGTGGCGCGGTGGTGGGCAGTATCCCCGCAGGTCTGCCTGCCATGGCCATGCCGGTCGTTGATGTCCAGACCATGGGACAACTGTTGAGTGTCACGGTCGCTATCGGCATCATTGGCTTCATGGAGGCGATCTCCGTCGCCAAGGCCATGGCCGCCAAGACCCGCCAGCGTCTCGATGCCAACCAGGAGCTGGTGGGGCAGGGGCTGGGTAATATTGTCTCCAGTTTTTCGCAGGGCTACGCGGTGTCCGGCTCCTTTTCGCGTTCCGCGGTCAATTTCAGTGCGGGTGCCAGGACCGGATTCTCTGCCGTGGTCACCGGTGTAGTGGTGGGTGTTACCCTGTTATGGCTGACGCCGCTGTTGTACCACCTGCCGCAGGCAACCCTGGCCGCCGTCATCATCATGGCTGTCATTAACCTGATCAAGGTAGAGCCCATCATGCATGCCTGGAAGGTACAGCGCCATGACGCCGCGGTTGCCATCGCGACCTTCGTGCTCACCATCATCTGGGCGCCGCACCTCGATAAGGGCATCCTGGTGGGGGTGTTGCTGTCACTGATGCTGTTCCTCTACCGGTCGATGGCGCCACGCGTTGCCGTACTGTCGCGGGACCCGGACGGTACCCTGCGTGACGCGGAGGTGCGCAAGCTGGAGACCTGCCGCAATATTTCCCTGATCCGTTTTGACGGATCCCTGTATTTTGCCAATACCGGTTATTTTGAAGACAAGATACTGGAGCGCGTGGCGCTCAAGCCGGATCTGAAGTTCGTCATTATCTACGCCGAGGGCATCAATGAGATAGACGCGACCGGTGAAGAGATGCTGGGAGAGCTGATAGAGCGTCTCAGGGTGGCCGGCGTTGAACTGCTGATAGCGCGTGCCAAAAAGCAGTTATGGGATACCTTTGATCGTACCGGCCTGATGAAGATACTGGGACGTGATCACATGTTTGCCCTGCGTACCCACGCATTCAAATATGCCTGGGACAAGCTCGGTGACAATCATGCCGAGACCTGCCCGTTGCGTGTCGCCAAGCCGGTTGAAGCGGAAGCCTGAGTAAGCGTCTGCCATGCGGCCCTGTGCGAGCCGTATTTACTGTAGGAGCGCACCGCAATCGAGCCGGGGACGGCGCTCCTGCCACATTCAATTCGCCGCAGGCGCGCATCGCATGCGCGATGATCCCAGGATGAGACGGCTGCTGTATTAAACCCGCTCGAACAGCAGGTCCCATACCCCGTGCCCGAGGCGCTGGCCGCGTTGTTCAAATCTGGTGACCGGACGGTAGTCCGGCCGTGGTGAGAAGTGACCGGCAGCTGCGCTGTTGCGGAACCGGGGTGATCGCTCCATGACTTCCAGCATGTGCTCGGCATAGTCTTGCCAGTCAGTTGCCATGTGCAGGCAGCCACCCGGTCTGATTTTTCCGGACAGCAGCTCGATAAAGTCAGGCTGCACAAGCCGGCGTTTGCGATGGCGCTTCTTGTGCCACGGGTCCGGGAAAAAAAGCAGTACTCGATCGAGGCTGTTATCCGGGAAGCAGGTCTTCAGTACCTGAACCGCGTCCGCGCACATGACCCGGACATTGTTCAATTCACGCTCGGCCAGCTGCTGTAACAGCCGGCCCACGCCCGGGCGGTGTACCTCGATGCCGATGAAGTCGCATTGCGGCTGTTGTTCGGCCAGGGTGGCCAGCACATCGCCATTGCCAAAACCGATCTCCAGTGTGCACGGTGCGCTGCGACCAAAGATGGTTGCCATGTCCAGCGCTGCATCGGCCTCCAGGCCATAGCGTGGCCACAATTCCTGCAGCGCGCGTTGCTGGCCGACGGTGATGCGCCCCTCGCGACGCACGAAGGAACGGATTTTCCTGAGCGGCCGGTTATCGGCTGGTGTTGTCTTCAAGACGGGGTCCATAGACGGATTACACGCATATACTGACGACGCCGCAAACCGGGCAGGTCGGGCCAGCTCGCAGGATGGCCTAGAAAAACGTGCCGTCGATCGGCGACGAGGCGCTGGCAAAGCGTTTGCGCGGGATGCGCCCGGCGCGGTAGGCCTCGCGGCCGGCCTCAATGCCCTTCTTCATGGCCGAGGCCATCAGTACCGGGTCACGGGCACCGGCAATGGCGGTGTTCATCAATACGCCATCACAGCCCAGTTCCATCGCCAGTGCCGCATCCGAGGCCGTGCCGACGCCGGCATCGACGAGTATCGGTACCGTGGCATTCTCGACGATGGTCATAATGTTGTAGGGGTTGCGGATGCCGAGGCCGGAGCCGATCGGGGCCGCCAGTGGCATCACCGCGACACAGCCCAGCTCCTCGAAACGTTTCGCCACGATGGGGTCGTCGTTGGTGTAGACCATGATCCTGAAACCGTCCCTGACCAGCACCTCGGTGGCCTGCAGGGTCTGCATGATGTCGGGAAACAGGGTCTTTTCATCACCCAGCACCTCGAGCTTCACCAGATCATGGCCGTCCAGCAACTCGCGTGCCAGCCGGCAGGTGCGGATCGCATCCTCGGCGGTGTAACAGCCGGCCGTGTTGGGCAGCAGGGTATACTGTTCGGGAGATATGACATCCAGCAGGTTGGGCTCGTTGGCATTCTGGCCGATGTTGGTGCGGCGAATGGCAACGGTGACAATCTCGGCACCACTGGCCTCGGTCGCGGCACGGGTCTCGTCCATGTCCTTGTATTTGCCGGTACCAACCAGCAGGCGCGAGTGATATTCAACACCGGCAATGATTAACGGGTCGCCGCTAACGGCAGCAGAGGAGTGCATGACAGTAGACATAGGCGGTAAGCTCTTTAATACTTGATTAAGGTCGGGTGTGGGGGCAGACAGCTATCCGCCGCCAATGGCGCGCACGATTTCTATCCGGTCGCCAGGCTGAATGATGTGGCTGTCAAACGTGCTGCGCGGCACGATTTCCCGGTTGATTTCCAGGGCCAGTCGTTTCCCTGTCAGGCCAAGGTCCTGCAGTAGCTGGCTGGCACTGAGACTGTCCGGGTATTCCCGCGGGTCGCCGTTCAGGATGATGTGCATGTGTTTTCGTAAAAGGGCAACATAATAACGCGGTATTTTACCGTAAACACGGAGT
>JBATFE010000176.1:0-1789 GCA_049664445.1 Gammaproteobacteria bacterium | reverse complement strand
TGAACAATACAAGCAATGGAATGCCGCGTTCGATGCGGGTTGTTGCGCGGCGCTGGGTACGCCCTACATAACACTGCATGATGAAACAATTATTCACCCGTTGAAGGAAGTGGACGCCGCCGCCATGGCGTGGGCGAAGACGCCTGAACAGGTGGTTGAGGTATTAAAGTACGTGACGACAGGGTGATGCGCTGGCAGGCGCAAACAACAACAAATAAACCAGTCCTAATAAAACGCAAGCCGCCCGATACACAAATCCGCAGTAAATGCCCGGCCAATCGCCAGCACGCCGATGCGTTCAAGCTCGGTCACATCCAGTGCTGATCGTGTCTTGTAGGGAGAAAACTCTGCAAACGGCAGTTGCACCGTCTGCCAGCGGGCCGGCGCCTGAAACGTCGCCCGGTAGGATTGCCACGGCAGCCACAAGTCATCGGTGCGCAGGTGCAGGTTATACGACTCATCATTGCCGTAGACGTCAATCTCGATACCGGTATACGCCGAGGCATCCGCCGCAGCCGTCTTCTCGATATCCAGTGCCGCCTGCACAAAGCCGCCGTTGTTCTCCAGCCGGACATCGCCCTGCAGGCGCAGACAGTCGCGGTTTTCGACCGTTGCCAGCGTCAGCGTGCCCCTGGACACGCCACCCATCACGCCATCAGTGACCATGCGCCAGGAAGTCCCCAGCGTGGATTCCAGGTTACCGGTACGCCGGTCATCGATTGTCAACAGGTCATCAGCCATAACGGATCCACCGCCCAGAAAAAACAGTAACACCCAGCAACGAATAAACAATTGAACACCTCCCGATCATTGCTTGTAGAGCACACGCGACAGAATCAACACCAGCAGAATCAGAATACCAAAAGGGTAGGGCAGTACACCCAGAAAGAAGGCCGTCACCGTCAGGCCAAGCAGTCCAAGCAATACCAGCAACACCCGATCGTTTAAAAAGTTCATGGCACACAGTGTAGGTCAAATCACGGCCCCGCACCCGGCTAAAAACCCCCGCAGGCGCGGATTGCATCCGCGATGACTGTGGTTGACCCATTCGCACTCGCGCAGCGCTCCTGCACCAATAGTCATACCTGCAGGGGCCGAGCCTCGCCGAGAGGCGCGACTTGTGGGAATGCAGGAGGCTGATAACAATTATGCTACGATCACGCCGGCAATAGCCCCTGTGTGCTACCAGTGTTTTTTATCCAGTCAAGAGAATCACACATGAACAAGCTCGATAAAATTAAAATGCGTCTGCGTCGCTTTGCCGACGAGCGCGACTGGGACCAGTTCCATTCCCCGAAAAACCTTGCCATGGCGCTCATTGTCGAGGCCGCCGAACTGGTCGAACACTTCCAGTGGCTGACGGAAAAGCAGAGCCAGAAACTGCCCGCCGACAAGCTCGCCGAGGTGGAACAGGAAATTGCCGACATCCAGATCTACCTCATTCGCCTCGCCGACAAACTCGGCGTCGACATGGAAAAGGCCGTCAACGCCAAGATCAAGCTCAACGAGAAAAAATACCCGGCCAAAAAGGTGAGCGGCAAGGCAGCGAAGTACGACGAGTACGACGAGGGGGACGACGGCGGCTAGCGGCGGGCCGCAGCCGTGACCTGGCTCAGGCGCTGCGCAGGCGTGTCATCTTTACCAGCAGGATCGCTGTCAAGGGCAGGATGAAGGTGAGTGCCGCCACCGTGATCATCAGCCAGCCGAGTTCCGAGTAATCGGCCGGTACCGAGACGACGGCGGTGTCCCGCTCGCTGACCTCGCGGGTGACGGTATAGAACTGGTTGAT
>JBATFE010000175.1:0-8021 GCA_049664445.1 Gammaproteobacteria bacterium | reverse complement strand
TTTAATAGGTCGATGACTGGACCGGCGCTCGTCAGTTGTGCGGTGTTTATGCTCGGGCTTGCTGCCGGGCGTATGTTGAGTTTTGTCCTGGATGGCATGCCACATTGGCTACTGGTCGTCTATGCCGTGCTCGAGCTTATTCTGGGCGCGATGGCGATCGCACTCTACCGGGTTCATGTTTCAGCAGAGGTGGCTGATGCTCATTAACCCTCGGGAAAGGCTGGTCTTTGCTTTGCGTGAAACGGTTCATTTTCGGTTGCAAGAGTGCGAGCACTTCAACATGCAAATCAACAAGTGTGGATCAAGACATTGCCGAATGACTGGTTCTGCGCTCCAGCCCTCCACAGAGATCATGGGAAGGTCGCTTTTTGGCCGGTAGTACTCCTTCAACAGTTCAGCGCTCGCGGAGTTTCCACGGTTAGGGAACGGCAACTCTGAAAGCAGTCATTCCACGCCCGGGCACTGGACAGTAACTTTCGACAGTGCACGGGAAGACAGTTAATGAATCGCCCATGCTTGTCACTGTTCCGGAGCAGTTAATATTCCATGTTTCAACTTGATAAATTCCTTTCGCTTTGCCATGGACTCCGGGATCAGTGTCGACTCGCCCATCATGTAGACCACCATCATGCGTCCCCTGATTTCAGCTTGCTCCCTTGAAAATCCCGCCTCAGAGAACATCCAGAGCGAAGTTGAAAAGCGTTTCTTAAGCACACGTTTGAAAACACGGCTGGCGCTGGCGTCCGTCTGAGCCCATTGCCAGATCGGCAGATCGTAACGCGCAAGACTCTTGGACATGACGGTATTCATGAGATCCAAAATGCGCTTGGCAGGCGGGCCTGGATGGCGCTTTGCGGCGTCAAGGGCTACATCCGTCATTTCGTGTTCCCAGTATTCAAGCATCGCTTCAAGGAGTTCACGTCGATTCTTGAAATGCCAGTAGAAGCTACCGGTCGTTACCCCCAGTTGTTCGGCGAGGGGCGCAACCTTTACGGTGTCGATACCTGCCGTGCACTGGTTTAGTGCGGCCTTCAGCCAGTCGTCACGGGCCAATTGCTTCCGCTCTCCCTGTACCATAGAGTTCTCTATTGACCTCACTCTTCTCGCCGTGTTAATTAGTCACCATATTACGATCCACAGAGTACTCAATTGTAATGCAGGCAAGCAAATGTTCTGCAAGAAAGGCCATTGACGGAGGATGAGAGTAATGCGCGCAATAAAGAGAATAGTGATGTTGGCATCCATGGCACTTGTTTCACTGATGATCTACATGGGGGGTCACCTGGACGGTCGCGAAGGAAGAATGCTCGGATTCCTGGATAAGTCGTTCGCCGCTACGAAGCCACCAGAAGTTTCTCCCACACTCGCCAGGGAAAGGGACACCTATTATCCGAACAGCGAGGATCTAGCACCGGATGAAATGCGGGTGATCGCCTGCGGGACAGGTATGCCGACCACCCGCGCCGCCCAGGCTGCGGCCTGCTTCCTTGTCGAGCTCGGCAACGGCGACAAATTCATCTTCGACATCGGCACCGGAGCGGCCGAGCGTATCTCGTCCCTGCAGATCCCCTACGACTACCTCGATAAGATTTTCATTGGACATCTGCACGCGGACCATTTCGGTTCGCTGGGTGAAATGTTCATCGGCGGCGCACTCATGGGCCGGCAGAAACCGCTCCGTGTCTGGGGGCCGACCGGTCGCACCCCTGAGCTCGGCACGGCGTATGCCGTCCAGAAGATGAAGGAAATGTATACCTGGGACCTCGCCGGTCGCGTGGGTCTTGTCGACTTTCGTGGTTACTCGATTGAGGTTAACGAATTCGATTACAAGGCCGAGAACGCCGTCATCTATGAGCATAACGGCGTAACGATCCGGTCGTTTCCCGCGATCCATTCACTCGACGGGCCTGTCAGCTTCAGTCTTGAGTGGAAGGGGCTGAAGTTCGTCTTCGGCTCTGATAGTTATCCCAACAAATGGTTCTTGAAATACGCCAAAGATGCGGATCTGGCCGTACACGAGTGCTTTATAGCTGCTCCCGATCTCGTCAAGAAGATGCGTTTCACACCAGAGAGCGCCTTGCTGGTTGGCACCCAGATCCATACCGCCCCGGAGGCCTTTGGAAAGATCATGACGGAGATCCAGCCGCGCATGGCGGTCGCTTATCATTTCTTCAAGGACTTTGACACGACGGCAGCTGTCAACGACCGTATTCGGACCACCTATGACGGGCCGCTGAGTCTCGCTGATGACTTCATGGTCTGGAACATCACCAAGGACGACATCCGGGTGCGGATGGCCGTCGTGGAGGAACGCACATGGGCACCGCCCCTGGCGGGAGCCGCGCAGCCTCCTGGTGGAGACGCTGACAGGGAGAAGTACGGCAAGGAGATGGGCGTTCCTGTCGAATCGTTGGGTTACTCCGAATTTATCAAGGAAGGCCGGTGGGGCGAAGTCGACGAGGTACTCCGTGGGGTCTATCAAGAAGCCAGCGATGCGTTTGGTCAGAAGTTCGAGTATCCGGCGAAGTAGAAAAACAAGTGTATGAGCGACCGGGAAAGTGCTGGCACGCTTTCTCGGTTACTCGTCAATGTTAGTACGAATGACCGGAATTGCGGCAATTAAGACGACCGGGTTGATCCGGGGAACGGTAAGTTACCGCTTGACCTTGACGTGGTGGGCCTGATTTTATAAATATTGATCAAGGGGGGACGCATGAGAATAAAGCACCTAAAAGTACTCGCTATTCGGCGAGCAGTCCTGGGGGCAACGATTGCACTGAGCTTTGGCCTCGTTGTCGCCCCTGTGATGGGCGCCGATGGTATTGATCCTGAAACTAACAAGATATTGCGTTCAATGTCTGGGTATCTGGGCGGCCTGTCTACGTTCAGCATGAGTGCCGATATCGACAACGAGATCGTTGATCTGGAAGGCCAGAAGTTGCAGTTCAGCAGTACCGCGCAGTTTGTGATCGCGCGTCCAGCAAAATTCCATGTGCACCGTAAAGGCGCGTTTGCCGATGTGGAGATTCTTTTCGATGGCAAGACACTGACGCTTAATGGCAAGAACGCCAACGCCTATTTACAGGTCGAAGGTCCCAAAACCATTGACGAGGCCACCAGGGCTGTTGGGTTCGAGACGGGGATCGACATGCCGGCTGTCGAGTTACTGGATGCCGACCCCTATGCCGGTCTCGTATCCAATGTATTGAGCAGTGATTATCTCGGTACCGTCTACGTCAACGGGGTCGAGTGTCATTACCTGACGTTCCGCGCTGCCCAGGTTGACTGGCAGCTGTGGGTAGCGACCGGCGATAAGCCCCTGCCGATGAAGTACGTCATTACCAGCAAGTGGGTGACCGCAGCGCCGCAATACTCGATTCGGTTCCGGGACTGGGACACTGACCCAGAGATTAAAGCCGACCAGTTTAGTTTCACGGCACCGAAGGGGGCCAGTAAGCTTGATTCCATCCCGGTCAATGCCCTGGGTGAGATTATGACAGGGGGGGACAAGTGATGAAGATTGCAGCCACCATTCGAACCATTACCGTCGGCTTTGTCATGCTCACGGTCGGACTTGTTATTGACAGCTGGGTTCTCAACGGCGTGATTATCACGGATGCCGAGGCAAGGATCGGCAGACCCATGACACCGAACAGTGTGGCGGGCGTTTCACGACGCACGACGAGGCGTGCCATCCGCCGCACATCGATCTATATGGCCTCGCTGCCAACAGGCTGCACCACGGTTATCATCGAGGGGACGTCACTGTACCAGTGTGGTGGAACCTATTATCAGTCCCATAGCAACCAGTACGTTGTCGTGAACGTTGATTGATGTGGTGTCCGATCTTCACTAACGGTGATAACGGGTTTGACCGTTATGCCTGCGGTGCCACGCAGCGGGGACCGTTGGTCAGACTTAGCTTTTACTGCTAGACGAAAGCAGGACGGGAACGACCGGTTATGCTGCTTTTACGACCTATACAGAATACCAGAGAACGGTGAGGTTCGGTGTTTCCAGACTTTCGCCAGAAATAGATGAAAGTGAATCCAAAATGAGTACAGATCGAAAGTCCTGGCTGGAACACCCGCTTGCCAGTATCGTGCTCGGATTCATATTAACCGGCGTTCTGGGCACGGCGATAACCCAGCATTTCCTGGACCGGCGCGAGCAGGAGAAGCTGCGTGCTCAGGCGACCCTCGACAGGAAGCAAGCGATCCAGCAGTTCTCCAAGCTCAATGAGGAGCGAAAGGTGCGGGCGGAGATGATGCTAAAAGCTCTGCGCAGCGACTCGAATGATGACGAGTTGAAAACTGCCCGGCAGGAGTACGAGAAGGCTTATGTGACCTGGAGTGTGGAACGTCCGAGTACGCTTCTTCTGTTTCGCGACCTGCTCTCCAGTGAGAACTATCAACTTGTCGAGACCCGATTCACGGAGAGCCTGGTGGGAAAGATGTTCAGCCCCATCAGGCTTTGCATGACCGCGTCTCTCAGTCATGGCAACGACAGGGAAGCAGTAAACAGAACTCTCGAGGCTTGTCGGATCGATGAGCTGCTTGAACTCTCGAGCACCTGCAGCCTGGCGCTGGCAGCTGCCGTTTCCGACCTTGCCGAAACAAACAGTGAATGGTTTGCAACAGAGGACATGGTCGAGCTGCAGAAACGGGCTCGCGATTCCATCGATGAGCAGTGCCCATGAGTCGTCTGTGTCTGGTGCAGGGAACTCGCACCCCGTGTGCTCTGCCAATTACTTGCTGGCGAGCAAGTCCAGGTGTTTTGTGAATGGCAGGAGTCTGGCTGATTAAACTCATTGTATGCCCCATCAATAATCGGGATAGATGGCTACGTTCAACGGCAGGTTACTGAGCCAAACTTGGCGGTATCACCTGACCAGGCCTGGTCGGTTGCCGGACCGACACCGCCGCCCGCACCACCGACATCATGCGTGGCGGATCCGCTCAGCGACAAGATGAAGGCAGGCCGGTGGAATCCACAAGCATCGGATGCACAGAAGGAACTGGTTGATAGCTTCAAGAAAGAACACAACATGAAATGATGGTATTTTACCGGGCGGCACGCCTGAATGGGTGCCGTCCGGTCTTATTGCGATCACTTCGCTTGAGTCAAATCCAGGGAGAAATTATGAATACAAGGGCATATCTATTAGCGGTGCTGCTTGGCATACTGCCGGGTACATTGACACAGGCGCATGCCGCGGGACAGAGTGACCTGGCCAAGCAGGCCCAGAATCCAATCGCCAACCTGATCAGCCTGCCGTTGCAGAACAACACCAACTTCAACGTCGGTCCAGATGACCGAAACCAGAATATCCTCAATATTCAGCCCGTGTATCCTTTTTCGCTTGGCGAAGACTGGAATGTGATCACCCGTACGATCCTGCCTGTCATATCACAGCCACTGGCCGACGGGGATCGGCAAAACGGACTGGGTGACACCAGCTTTACGGCGTTCTTCTCACCAAAGGATTCCGGCAAACTGACCTGGGGTGTCGGACCGGTGGTGCTGATTCCCACGTCCACGGATGACGCGCTCGGTGCCGGCAATTGGGGTGGAGGCGCGTCGGCCGTGTTTCTTGCCATGCCTGGCCACTGGGTGGTCGGTTCACTGTTCAGCAATGTCTGGGCGCAGGACGTCAATCTGTTCACCTGGCAGTATTTCATTAACTACAACATCCCAAACGGTAACGGCTTGTACTTGACCTCGGCACCGATTATCACGGCCAACTGGGAAGCCGACTCCAGTGATCGCTGGACCGTACCGTTCGGCGGTGGCGTCGGCAAGATCTTCAAGATCGGCAAGCAGCCGCTGAATGGCCAGGTGTCAGCCTACTACAATGCGGAGAAACCGGATTCCGGTGCCGATTGGCAGCTTCGTCTGCAGTTGCAGTTTTTGTTTCCCAAGTAGGCTGTAATATACGCGCAACATCAATCAGGACTGATCTTGCATAGTTCACGCTGTGGGCATAGCGTCTGAATGGACATACGAGTAATTGTTAATAAACCAGGAGCGAGCAATGAAATCAGGAATAGCCAATCGACTTATCGCGCCGCTGATGGTTAGCTTGTTCTGCATGGCCGGGGGCAATGCAGCCCATGCGGTGGGCGGCAATTCGACCGGCGGGGAATGGGAATACTCAGTGGCGCCGCTGTTCCTGTGGGCGCAGGGTATTCAGGGGGACTCCGGGATTGGCCCGGTAACCTCTCCGCTGGATATAACGTTCAAGGATGCACTCAGTAATCTGGAGGGTACTTTTACCATCCATGGCGAAATGAAGCGCGACGCGCTGACGCTGTTCGCCGAGTACCAGTATGTCAATCTGGGGCCGGAGGCGGAAGGCCCGATGGATATCAAACTGGATGTTGGCTTCAAGGACTACATTGCCGAACTGGGTGTTGGCTACTGGGTTTTTGGCACCGAAAGGACTGACTGGGAGGTTATTGGCGGTGCCCGTTACACCAAACAGAAGCTTGATGTGTCCGTTAAGAACGGACCGGACCTGCTGAATGTTGATGAAGACTGGTGGGTGGGTTTCTTCGGTGGCCGCATGTCGGCAAAGCTCTCAAAGAACTGGGCCTTCATCGGCCGGGCAGACTTTGGTGTCGGCGCGGGAGAAAGCAACCGGATCTGGAATCTGGTTGGCATGTTTGACTATCGTTTCAGGGACTGGGGTTCGGTGTTTGCCGGTTATAAATATATGAATTACGACTACGACAACGGTGAAAAAGGGTCTGGTCGTTACACCTACGATGCAAGTCAACAGGGTCCGTTGGTCGGGCTTAACTTTCACTGGTAGTCGCGGTGTGCACAGGAACCCTGCACGATCATCACAGGTAACTCCTGTTACCAGTAACACTTGAACAGACCTCGAAAGTAACCATGATTCCTCGTGTTCTTCTCAGGGCGATCCTGTGTGCAGTACTATCCACCTCGGCAATGGCAGCCGGGCAAGGCCAGCTGACCGTCTATACGGTCAACTACCCGCTGCAGTACTTTGCGCAGCGTATAGCCGGTGAACATGCCGATGTGATCTTTCCTGTGCCGGCTGGCGAGGACCCCGCCTTCTGGCAGCCCCCCGTGGATATCATCGCAGGCTATCAGCAGGCCGACCTGATCCTGCTCAATGGTGCGGGTTATGCAAAATGGGTTAATCGTGTCTCGCTGCCACGGCGCAAGCTGGTGGACAGCTCGGCGGGTTTCCGCGATGACTACATCCATGTTGATGAGGGCGTGACGCACAGCCACGGCCCTGGCGGGGATCATTCCCATAGCGGCACCGCCTTCACCACCTGGCTGGACTTCAGGCAGGCGGCAAAGCAGGCGCGTGCCATCGCCGAGGCAATGAGTCGATTGCGGCCACAGTGGGAGACGGACTTCTCGCGGAACCTTGCCGTGCTGGAAGCCGAGCTTCTGGAACTCGACCAACAGATACAATCCACTGTAGCAGCGAAGCCGGATCTGCCGCTGCTGGCCTCCCACCCGGTCTACCAGTACTTACAGCGTCGCTACGGACTCACACTGCAAAGCGTTATGTGGGAACCGGATGAAGTCCCCGACGAGGCCGCATGGTCCGGGCTGGGGTACCTCCTCAGGGAGCATCCAGCCCAATGGATGATCTGGGAAGGAGAGCCGAATACCGAGAGCGTGCAGCGATTGCGCAACCTGGGTGTGGAAAGCAGGGTGTTCGACCCTGCAGGCAACCGGCCACAGGATGGTGATTTTCTTGACGTGATGCAACAGAACGTGAAAAACCTGCAACAGGTATTCAAATGAACGCGGCCTATCGTGCGATTGCACGCCTGCTGTGTACGTTATCGGGTGTTATGCCCGCTGCGCTGCTGTTGTCGACGGCCATTTTGTTTCCGTTGGAAACCCGTGCCGACTGGATCAATCTCACTGGGGCGGAGACCGCGACCAATATCGCCGAGATCTATGTGCTGGATGACCGGGTGAAACTGGTGCTGGAGATCTATGTCGGGGACCTGGAGAAATTCGAGGAACTG
>JBATFE010000174.1:0-3848 GCA_049664445.1 Gammaproteobacteria bacterium | reverse complement strand
GCTTGGATGAGCGCACCTTGCCAAACGCGGAAAACAGCTTTTGCAGTTCTTCTTCGCTGGTACCGGGAGGCAGGTTGCCAATAAATAGTTTTTTCATAGCTGTTTCCGTTTAGCAAGCAGGTTGCTTTGATGGTTAATCAAACGACAAAAAAGAACCCCGCCGGAGCGGGGTTCTTCATATCGGTTTACCCGATGAGGTATTCCCTAGGCGCTAGCAACGTTGCTCGCCTGGAGACCTTTCGGGCCTTTTTCTACCTCGTAGGTAACTGCCTGTCCTTCGTTCAGGGTTTTGAAACCCGAGCCCTGGATTGCATTGAAATGTACGAATACGTCATCGCCACCATTATCCTGAGAAATAAAACCAAAACCTTTGGCTTCGTTAAACCACTTTACTGTACCTGTAGCCATATAACTTTTACCTGAAATAAATTAAACAATTAGGGTGTTGCATACAGCTAATGTAACGAGGAATTCAGCGGGTCACACGGTGGGAACAACCAAAACAACCTATAACAAAATCTGCAGCTGGAGAGACTATACGGGAAACTCACCGGTTTAACCAGATAAATATATATATTTCAGCAAGAACAGTCCGCAACTTGCCGGGAAACATAATGCGTCTTCAACAAAGCAGCCAACGTCAGGCGATGCAGTGACTTTTGCAGGAATAGCACCGGCCTCGGGACATGCCGTCCTTCAGCCGGTGTCATCCAACCCCCCAACTCCCCATGCAACCCTTTAGCGGACGACCAACCTTGCCGAACAGGGGTTGCCATCCCTGGCAGTTATCCATGAATGCCATCCCCTGGCTAATTCGAAAACCTGGAGGATTTTAACAGCTCGGGCGAAGTGCTGATATTGTGGAAACTACGAACAAGGAGACTATGAAACCCGTCAACACAGCCAGACCTGCAGGTCTGGCTGTGTCGGTGAGATGCGGTAGCTGGCGGCGCTTAAACAAACACCGGAAGGCTGAAACCGAATAATGCACCCTGCTGGCGATGCCAGTCTACCCACAGTTTTCCGCCATGCGCCTCGACTATCGAGCGGCTGATGGACAATCCCATCCCCATCCCTGTTGCCTTGCTCGTCTGGAACGGATTAAACATCGTGGTCATCATGTCAGGGATTATTCCGGGACCGTTATCGGTCACGGTCACTTCGAGCGATCCATTATCCATTACGCGTGTTTCCAGGATCACCTTGCCGTCGTCTACAGGGGAACTTTGTATCGCCTCAACACTGTTTCTTATCAGGTTGACCAGTACCTGCTCGATCTGCACCTTGTTCGCCGTGATATGGCAACCCGGACAATGGAGATGATATTCCATTTTTACGGCAGCTTTTTTCAGCTCCGAACCGAGAAGGAAATCAAGATCCTTGATAAGTTGATCAAACTCAAGAGACTGCTGATCGTTGTGCTCCTTGCTGACAAAGTCACGCAGATGCCGGATGATACTGCCGGCACGCTGTGCCTGTTCCGAGGCACACTCCAGTATTTCACGAAGCTGCTGTTGCGGTTCGGGCTGCGTGTCCAGCAGCGACATCGCTGCTCCGCAATAACTGACCAGTGCAGTCAGGGGCTGATTCAATTCATGTGCCATACCCGAGGCCATTTCCCCCGCAGTACTGAGCCGAATGACGTGTGCGATTTCCTGGTGGTGGCGTTGCGATTCTTCCTCGGCGCGTTTTCTGTCAGTGATATCCCTTCCTTCCGGTATGATAAGGACCGTCTCGCCCTGCGCGTTCTGTACAGGTTTGAGTGTAAATTCAATTGTCCGTGTTGTTTTATCTGCAGCGAGCACCTCCTCTTCATAACCCACGGTCTTGCCTCGTGCGGCCTCCCGGACCGCGGCCTTGAGTCGCTCCTGGACAGCAGCCGAGTAATTCCACCAGTAGGTTTCCCAGAATGGTCGACCGACAACGTCTTCTTGCCGTAGCCCACCGAAATCCAGCGCGGTTTGGTTGGCATCGAGCAGTGTGCCCTCGGGATCCAGCATGCCGATGAGCTGGTAGGAGGAATTGAATATGGAACGAAAACGCTCTTCGCTGATGGACAGGGCGGAGGCAGCGTGCCTGGCCGCTGTGACGTCACGCTGAATAATCAAAAACGTGCTGAACTCGCCCTTCTCATCGGGTACCGCCGTCGCAGAACATTCCATCTGGATAATGTGCCCGTCCTTGCAGACGAACTCGATGTCTGCCCGGTTGTAACCACGTTCCCGGAGCACGGGGAAATTACAGTCACAAACAGCCTGTGATTCCGCGGAAAAGAATTGCTTGATATTGCTGCCGAGCACCTCGTCTTCCCGATAGCCTGACTGTTGACAGACATGACGGTTGGCCTTGATGATTCCGCCCTCGGGGTCGATGACAAAAATGAACTCTGCAGCGGAGTCAAACAGTGTTTGCAGTCGCGCCTCGCTTTTTCTCAAGGTGTTTTCCGCTCGTTTGCGTTTGCTGATATCGATATAAACACCGAGCATGCCGGTCACCTGTCCGGATGCATCCAGCAGCGGCACCTTGTTGGTGAGAAGGTCGATTTCCGTGCCATCGGCCTGTCGCTGTGATTCCTCTATATTCAGCACCGCCTCGCAGTTGTCAATCACCTTGCGGTCACAGTCCCGGTAGAAATCTGCCTGTTCCCTTGTCCAGGCCAGGTCATAGTCTGTCTTGCCGATGATTTCCTGCGGGTCCTGCAGGCCTGCATCGCGGGCAAAGCGGTAATTCACACCAAGGTAGACCGAGTTTCGGTCCTTCCAGAATATGGAAGCGGGCACATTGGACAGGACGTTGTTGAACAGGTCGCGCTGCGCGGCCAGTTCCTGCTGCATGGCATTTTGCGCGGTGATATCGCGGGCAACGGCATACAGGAGACCCTCTTCGCTCAGCGGTGAGGAAGTCCATTCGAGCCACTTGTAGGAACCGTCCTTGCAGCGATAGCGGTTCTCAAAGCAGATGAGGGCTTCTCCGGCCAGCAGTTGCTGCGCCGCTCTCCGGGTTGCCGTTTTGTCATCAGGGTGGACGAACTCCATATACGGTGTTTCCAGCAGCACCTGCCTGGAGTAACCGAGGGTGGTTTCGAAGGCTGCATTGACAAGCAGAAAATAGCCGTCATGACTGGCCACACACAGCATATCCGGCGTCAGGTTGAACAGTCTCTCCAGTATGTTTCCCCGGTCAAACTGCCTTGCGGTGGACGCTTCCGCTTCCTGCATGCGCTGCTGCAATTCCTCATGCCCTGGTTTTCCTGTCATTACCACTCCCCCGGTTCGCTGCTCACTCTGCATACCACAGACCGATATTTACGCGTGTACGGGCGTCGTTCCGCAATTCGTGCATGCTGTGCGCTCCTGCCCGAGGCGTTGCATCTGCAGGAGCGGATCGCATCCGCGATCACGCGCCAGCCAGTTACCCTGATTTCTGCCCGAACATCTTGCCGATGCTGTCCAGCGGCAGCGGGAACACGATGGTAGAACTCTTGTCCCCGGCGATGTCCGTCAGGGTTTGCAGGTAACGCAGCTGCAGCGACTGTGGTTGCTCATTCAGTATCTTTGCCGCCTCAACCAGCTTCGTGGCCGCCTGCATCTCGCCTTCTGCGTGGATCACCTTGGCGCGCCGCTCGCGCTCGGCCTCTGCCTGGCGGGCAATGGCGCGCACCATGGTCTCATCGATATCGACGTGCTTGATCTCGACGTTGGCAACCTTGATGCCCCAGGCATCGGTCTGCCGGTCGAGCAGGTTCTGGATATCGGCATTCAGCTTTTCCCGTTCCGCCAGCATGTCATCCAGTTCATGCTGACCGAGCACCGAGCGCAGCGTGGTCTGCGCCAGCTGGCTGGTTGCGA
>JBATFE010000173.1:0-27148 GCA_049664445.1 Gammaproteobacteria bacterium | reverse complement strand
CCACGGAAGCACACGTAGTATTATTTATAAGACATTTATTTTTCCGTGTTCTTCCGTGGATTCCGTGGCCATAATAGCGGTCTTGTATCTCTGTATTTATCGGCAAGAACCAGTAAGGACAATTCAGCATGCACCCCACACTTAACATCGCGGTCCGCGCAGCACGCAGCGCGGGTAACGTCATTATCAGGAATCTCGGGCGACTGGACAGCCTCGCCGTTCATTCCAAGGACCGCAACGATTTTGTCAGCGAGGTTGATCAGCAGGCTGAACGGGAGATCATCAGCATTCTGCGCAAGGCCTTTCCTGAGCACGGTATTCTGGCCGAGGAAAGCGGCCTGCGAGCAGGCAACGATTTCCAGTGGATTATTGACCCACTGGATGGCACGACCAATTTTTTACACGGGTTCCCGCAGTTTGCTGTCTCCATTGCCCTCAGTCACAAGGGCCGCATGGAACAGGGAGTGGTTTATGACCCGCTGCGCCAGGAATTATTCACTGCAACACGCGGTGCCGGTGCGATGCTCAATGATCGACGCTTGCGGGTCGCAAAACGGGACTCACTGGAAGGTGCACTGCTGGGTACCGGGTTTCCCTTCAAGTCACAGCAACATCTCGATGCGTATCTCGACATGTTCCGTGCGCTGTTTACGCGCACGGCCGGCATCCGGCGTCCAGGGGCTGCCGCACTCGATCTTGCCTATGTCGCTGCCGGTCGTCTCGATGGATTCTGGGAAATCGGCCTCAGTATCTGGGACATGGCCGCCGGCGTCCTCCTGATCCAGGAAGCGGGTGGGCTCTCCAGTGACTTTCTGGGCGGGCACACGTACCTGGAGAGCGGTAATCTGGTCGCCGGCAATCCGAAGGTGTTTGCAGAAATACTGAAAACCATTCGCCCGTATGTCAGTGCAGAACTCGGCAAATAGTCTTGTTGAAAAAGCTTCACTAAGCTGTTCTATCTATTTGAATAATATAATTAATATGTAGCTATACCGGCCGGGCATTCGACCCGGCTGGTGTTCAAGTTTGACTACCCTGCGCCGATGCATAAATCACGAATCGTGATCAATCGAACAGGGTGATTCAACTTGAGAAATAAAAGAATCAACGGTACCGCACTGGAAATGATCATGCGCGATGTGATGCAGGGAATGCTTGGCTTTACGCATGAAACCTGTCGTGGCAGTGAAACGGCAAAAATGGAAATCCTTGCCGTTGAAGAAGCCGAAAATACCGCGCAACATTCAGCCACTGTTATCCCGTTTCCGGAAAAATACAACAAACACCGTTAGCTATACCATACTGCCATCGCCTTCCTTGTTCTCGACCTTTGCCGGCATCAGGTCTGACTTCGACACACCCAGTGCCAGTGTTGCGGTGCTGGCCACGTAGATGGATGAATAGGTGCCGACAACAACGCCCAGTATCAATGCCAGTGAAAAGGAATGAATCACTTCACCACCGAAAACAAACAGCGAAGCCAGCACCAGCAAGGTGGTGATGGAGGTCATCAAGGTGCGCGAGATCGTCTGGTTGAGTGAGGTGTTGACGATTTCTACCGCTGTGCCCTTGCGCATCCTGCGGAAGTTCTCGCGGATACGGTCAAATACCACGATCGTATCATTCAGTGAATAGCCGATGACGGCCAGTAATGCCGCCAGCACCGTCAGGTCAAAGTCGAACTGGAACACGGCAAAGATGCCTATAATAATCAGCACGTCGTGTACCAGGGCAATCACGGCGCCCGGAGCGAAACGCCACTGGAAACGTACCATGATGTAAATCAGTATGCCGATCAGTGCATAGATCATGGCCAGTGCGCCCCGCTCGGTGAGTTCCTCACCTACCTGCGGACCGACAAATTCTACACGCCGTATCTCCACACCGGTATGCTGTTGTCGCAGGCTCGCGATGACTTCATCACTAAGCTGTGCAGTTTCCTTGCCGGCCTGCGGAGCGATACGTACCAGCACATCCCGTGAAGAGCCGAAATGCTGCACCTGCGCACCGTCAAAACCGGAAGCAGCGAGGACTGCGCGTAAAGGCTCAAGCTCGACTGCTTCCGGGTAACCCACTTCAATCAGGGTGCCGCCGGTAAAATCAATGCCAAAGTTAAGGCCCTTGGTGACCAGCGCAGCGAGTGAAATGGCCAGTATTATACCCGACAGGATGATGGCCAGCCGTCGTTTGCCCATGAAGTCAATATTCAGTTTGCCTTTGAAAAGTTGCATCGTTAATAAATCCTGGTGGCTTCAGATCGAGAGGCGTGCAATACGTCGCCCGCCGTATATCAGGTTGATGACCGCGCGAGTCCCCAAAATGGCGGTAAACATGGAGGTGACAATGCCGATGGCGAGCGTTACGGCAAAACCCTTGATGGCCCCTGTGCCGTAACTCAACAGCACAACGGCGGCAATCAAGGTCGTAATATTGGCATCGGCGATGGTCGAGAGCGCCTTCTCGTAACCCGCCTGAATACTGGCCTGGGGGCTGTTGCCGTTGCGCAGCTCTTCACGTATGCGTTCGAAGATCAGCACATTGGCATCAACGGCCATGCCCACGGTCAGCACGATGCCGGCAATACCCGGCATCGTCAGGGTGGCCTGCAACAGTGAGAGTATCGCAACAATCAATACCAGGTTCAGTGCCAGTGCCATGTCCGCGACCAGTCCGAATACCCTGTAATAAAGCGCCATAAACACCAGTACGGCCAGAAAACCGATGATGACGGACTTGAATCCCTGCTCGATGTTGTCCTTGCCGAGACTGGGACCGATGGTGCGCTCCTCGACGATGTTGATCGGTGCCGCCAGCGCACCGGAGCGCAACAGCAGGGCCAGTTCATGCGCTTCCTGCGGGCTGTCAAGGCCGGTGGTCTGGAAGCGCTTGCTGAAGACGTCGCGAATGGTTGCCACACTGATGACTTCTTCAACCCGCTTGTTGCTCTTGACCGGCACGCCGTCTACCAGCCTGGTCTCGCTCTTGTTCTCTATGAACACCACCGCCATCGGTTTGCCGACACTCTTCTTGGTGAAGTTCAGCATGCTGCGCGCGCCCTTGGCATCCAGCATGACGGATACCTGGGGGCCACCGGTCTGCTGGTCAAGGCCGGAGCTTGCATTGATGATCTGGTCGCCGGTCACAATCACTGCCTTTTTCAGCAGTACCGGGTTACCGTCACGGTCTTTATAAAGGCGAGAACCCGCCGGCACGGTACCTGCAACGGCACTCTGCACGTCGTGCTCGTAATCAACCGCCCGGTATTCCAGTGTCGCGGTCGCCCCCAGTATGCGCTTCGCCTCGACGGTGTCCTGCACACCCGGCAATTGCACGACAATACGATGTTCACCCTGCTGAACAATCACCGGCTCGGCAACGCCCAGTTCGTTGACACGATTGCGCAGCGTTAAAATATTCTGTTGCAGGGCGAATTTTTCAATGTCGCGGATTTCCTGTTCACTCAGCCCTGCCTGCAGGCCCGGGTTTTCCGTGTCGATGTCTTCAAGCACCAGCAGCGGCAGCTCCTTGTTGAGCAGCTTGCGGGATTGCTCCCGGTCTGCCTCACTGCGAAACATGACGCGCACCCCCTGCTCTTCCGCGCGGATCGATGCGTAGCGAATACGCTCATCACGCAGCAGTGTGCGAATATCATTGCTGTAGCGCTCTACGGCCTGATCAGCCGCGGCTTTCATGTCCACTTCCATGAGGAAGTGCACGCCACCGCGCAAATCGAGACCCAGGTACATCGGTAACGCATTGACCTTGTCTAGCCAGGCGGGTGTCGCCGGGGCGAGATTCAATGCGATGATGTAGCCTGTTCCCAGCGCAGACTTTACGAAATCAACCGCCTTGAGCTGTGCTTCGGTATCGTTAAAACGAACGAGTAACTGACCGGGTTTCATCTCGATGGCCTTCACCGCTATGTCAGCCGCTTGCAGTGCACTGATTACCTTGCCTTTTGCAGCGGTGTCTATGGCCGCGTTGCGGCTGCCCGAGATTTGCAGTGCCGGATCCTCACCATAGACATTGGGCAAGGCATATATCGCGCCGATCACCAGTACGAAAACGAGCAGCAGGTATTTCCACAGGGGGTACTGATTTATCATGAATAAAGTCCTTGCCGGGCATTACAGCCCTTTCATTGTTCCCTTGGGCAAAACATTGGCAATCGCATTGCGTTGCAGTTTCACAGTGATGCCATCGGCAACTTCCAGCTCGACGAAGTTCTCACCAATCTTTGTCAGCTTGCCCAGCAGGCCGCCATTGGTCACGACTTCATCACCCTTGGCCAGTGCCTCGACCATTTGCTTGTGTTCTTTGGCCTTTTTACTTTGCGGGCGTATCAGCAGAAAGTAAAAAACCACGAATATAAAAACCAGCGGTAACAGGCTCGTGATTGGATTTGCCTGTGCTTCCGGGGCTGCTGCGAGTGCGTCTGAAATAAAGAAATTCATGCCTTGTCCTCACTCCTCTGGGCCGTTTGCGATGACGGCCTTGTTTGTGCCCGGGCGGTCCAACGGGTGACCGAACCCGATAAAAGCGCGGTATTATGGCACAGCTGGCGCCATTTGACCCCGCTGATGGTAAAAATCCCTGCGGAAGCTATCCAGTGACTGTGTCCCGATCGCGGTGCGCAGGCCTGCCATCAGGTCCTGGTAATACGTCAGGTTATGCAGGGTGTTCAGGCGTGCGCCCAGAATCTCGTTACACTTGTCCAGGTGATGCAGGTAGGCACGGCTGTAATTCCGGCAGGTGTAACAGCCACAGGCCGCATCCAGTGGCCGGGTATCGGCTTTATTGGCACTGTTGCGCAATTTGACAATGCCATCGGACACGTAGAGGTGACCGTTGCGGGCATTTCGGGTAGGTAAGACACAGTCAAACATGTCGATGCCGGTATAGACGGCCTCGACGATATCCTCCGGCGTCCCCACCCCCATCAGGTAACGCGGGGCGGTTCCGGGCATGGCCATGACGGTCTGCTGCAGTATCGCCTCTCGTTCTGCCCTGGTCTCACCCACTGACAGGCCGCCCAGGGCATAGCCATCGAAGCCGATTTCCTGCAGGCCCTCGAGTGATGCCTGCCTGAGCGCCGGGTACATCCCGCCCTGCACGATGCCGAACAGTGCGGCAGGGTTATCGCCATGTGCCTCACGGCTGCGACGCGCCCAGCGCAGCGACAGTTCCATGGAGTGTCGCGCCTCGGTTTCCGTGGCCGGATAGGGCGTGCATTCATCAAAAATCATGACAATGTCCGCACCCAGCGCGCGTTGCACCTGCATGGACTCTTCCGGTCCGAGGAACACCTTGTCGCCGTTGACGGGTGAACTGAAGCGCACTCCCGCTTCGGTGATTTTTCGCAATGCGCCGAGGCTGAAGACCTGGAATCCGCCCGAATCCGTGAGGATCGGTCCTTTCCAGTTCATGAAATCGTGGAGGCTGCCATGCTGATTGATAATGGCGGTGCCCGGGCGCAGCATGAGGTGGAAGGTATTGCCAAGAATAATCTGTGCACCGCAGCCGCTGACCTCTTCCGGGGTCATTGCCTTGACCGTGCCATAGGTGCCGACCGGCATAAACGCCGGCGTATCAACGCAGCCCCGATCAAAGACCAGTTGCCCGCGGCGGGCACGGCCGTCTGTCTGCTGGCACTCGAATCTCATACGCTAGCGACTCAGGCCGCGTGGCGGCATTCAATAAACATGGCATCACCGTAGCTGTAGAAGCGGTAACCCTGCACAATGGCATGCTCGTAGGCCTGCATCATGCGCTGATAGCCGCCAAAGGCACACACCAGCATCAGCAGCGTCGACTCCGGCAGGTGGAAGTTGGTCAGCAGTGCGTCTACACAGCGAAACCGGTAACCCGGCGTGATGAACAGGTTGGTTTCGCCGCTGCACGGTTCCGGCAGCGCGTCCCTGGTAGCCGCTTCCAGCGTGCGCACCACTGTGGTGCCTACCGCAACAACACGTCCGCCACGGCGTCGCGTTTCTGCAATCCTGGCACAGGTTGCCGCATTGATTTCATACCATTCATGGTGCATCACGTGCTCTTCAAGCCTTTCCACCCGCAGTGGCTGAAAGGTGCCTGCCCCGACGTGCAGCGTCACAAACGCACTGTCCACGCCACGCGACTGCAGCTGTTGCATAATGTCGTCATCAAAGTGCAGGCCGGCTGTGGGTGCTGCCACCGCGCCGGGAGTCTTTGCATAGATGGTCTGGTAACGTGCATGGTCCTGCGGTTCGTCACCTCTATTTATATAGGGCGGCAGGGGAACATGTCCGTGTGTCGCCAGCAGCTGCAGCACTGTTTGCTTCCCCGGGAATGCCAGTCTGAATAAATCATTAACACGTTCAACGACATGGGCAGTTATGGTCTGTTCGAGCAACAGTGTGCTGCCGGGGCGCGGCGACTTGCTTGCGCGGACATGGGCAAGGGCCTCGTGCTCTGCAGTGATGCGCTCGACCAGCACCTCGACCCGGCCGCCGGAGTCCTTGATGCCCCATAACCGTGCAGGGATGACACGCGTGTCGTTGAATACCAGCAGGTCACCGCGATCGAGTTTAGCGGGAAAATCACGAAACCGGCCATCCAGCATTTCACCCGTTCCCGGATTAATACACAGCAGGCGGCTGGCACTGCGCACCCTGGAGGGGTGGCGTGCAATTTGTTCATCGGGAAGATGGTACTGAAAGTCACTGCGCCGCATGGCGCGGCATATTAGCACAGGCACGCGCGTGGCTGGCGCTTGCCGATGCGCACGGAACCTTTATACTAAGCGGCCTTTGTACCATGCAATGGTTCCCTAGAATTGCCGGGGTGGCGGAACTGGTAGACGCAGTGGACTCAAAATCCACCGGTAGCAATACCGTGCGAGTTCGACTCTCGCCCTCGGCACCATTATCAAGCATCATCGGGGTTCTGTAATCTCGTAATTCATCACTAGGCAGGAAGATTAGATGTCAGGTACACGCTTTTCCCTCGAAGTACAGCCACATATTCCGGCAGCACTGAAACAACTCGAAGATCTGGCCAATGATCTGTTTTACAGCTGGGACCGGCAGGTCAGGCGCCTGTTTACCCGGCTTGACCAGGATCTCTGGGGCACTTCCGGCCACAATCCAAAAACCTTCTTGCGGCGGGTCTCCCAGGAACGGCTCGAGGCAGCCGTCGAAGACCGCGTGTTCATGGAAGATTACCAGCGGGTCCTCGCGGCCTACGACACCTACCACAAACAGTCGATGCCTGACAGCATCAGCAAGCACCTCGATGCCGATGATGACCTGGTTGCCTACTTCTGTGCAGAGTTTGGTTTCCACGAGAGCCTGCCTATCTACTCGGGCGGTCTTGGCATACTGGCAGGCGACCACTGCAAGGCCGCCAGTGACCTGTGCATTCCTTTTGTCGCTGTCGGCATCCTTTATCGTCAGGGCTATTTCACCCAAACCATTGACGAACACGGCACCCAGATTTCCCATTACACGCCGTCCGATTTCCATGACCTGCCTGTTACACAGACCCTTGACAAAGAGGGTAATCCGCTGGAGATCGAGATCGATTTCCCGGGACGCAAGGTTTACCTGCATGTCTGGTGTGCCAAGGCGGGACATATTCGCGTCTACCTGCTGGACAGTGATCTTGACAAGAACCAGGATCACGACCGCATCATCACCCACCAGCTCTACGGTGGCGACAGAAACACCCGGATTCAGCAGGAAATCGTGCTGGGTATTGGCGGCGTGCGCGCATTGCGGGCGCTGGGGATCAGGCCGACCGTCTGGCACATCAATGAAGGCCATTCCGCCTTCCAGATCCTGGAGCGCTGTCGCGAAGGCACCCTGAAAGGTTTTGACTTTGCCTGTGCACTGGAGGTGATCGCGGCCGGTACCGTCTTTACCACGCATACACCGGTTGCAGCCGGTCATGACATCTTTGACCATGAATTGATAATTGGTTACTTCCGTAACTACATCAAGGACCTGGGTATCGATATGCAGCAGTTTCTGCAGCTGGGTGCAACGCCCGAGAATCACAGCACCTTTAACCAGACGGCACTGGCCCTGCGTGGCTCGCGTTTTCACAACGGTGTCAGTCGTATCCATGGAACGGTTGCCTCGGAGATGGAGCACTATATCTGGCCGGATGTTCCCTACCGTGAAAACCCGATCCGTTATGTCACCAATGGTGTGCATCTGCAGACTTTCCTGGCGCGTGAATGGTCCAATCTGTATGACATGCGCTTTGGGCGCGCCTGGCGCGATGAACTGCTGAATGAGGACTACTGGGAACGTGTTGATGAAATACCCGACCACAGTTACTGGAGCTTGCGCCAGTCGCTGAAGTCAGATCTGTTTGAGAATGTGACCTACCGTGCACTGCATCAGTATCGCCGCAATGGTTGCAGCGAAGTCCTGATGGACCGTTTGACGCAGCACATCAGCAGCGGTGAATCCGATATCCTGACAGTCGGTTTTGCACGACGCTTTGCGACCTACAAGCGCGCAACCCTGTTATTTTCAGACCCGGAACGTCTCAGCCGCATTTTGAAAAACCCGGAACGCCCGGTGTTGCTGATCTTTGCCGGCAAGGCGCACCCCAGTGATGTGCCTGGCCAACAGCTGATTCGGACCATTCATGAGTTTTCACTGATGCCTGAATTCATCGGCCATATCCTGCTGCTCGAGGGCTATGACCTCGCGCTGGGCCGTAAACTGGTTACCGGCGTGGATGTCTGGCTGAACACGCCTGAATACCCGCTTGAAGCCAGTGGCACATCCGGGCAAAAGGCGGGCATGAACGGTGTCATCAATCTGAGCGTGCTGGATGGCTGGTGGGCAGAGGGTTACAACGGTGAGAATGGCTGGGCCATTACACCACATGACCTTCATTTTGAACCCGATTACCGAAACCACGAAGAAGCCAGTGAGTTGCTGGACCTGCTGGAAAGCAAGGTAGCGCCGCTCTACTACGACCGTAATAACCAGGGATATTCCGAGGGCTGGGTAAAAATATCCAAGGCATCAATGAAATCGTGTATACCGAATTACAATGCCCAGCGAATGGTGAGGGACTACATCATCAGCTTTTACGCACCGGCAAGCCGCCAGAACAGGAAACTCTGTGCTGATGATTACAAGGGTGCACTCGAACTTGCTGCGTGGAAGGCCAGGGTCAACCGTGCCTGGCAAGGTGTTTCCATGCGTCGTATTGACAATACCAGGACCTGGCTGATGTCCGGTGACAGCCTGAAAATAGAGGTTGCCGTAGCGCTCGGTGAGTTGACGGCCGATGACGTGATACTTGAGTGCATCATAGGAACCCGTTCCGACCAGAACAGCTTTGTGGAACGTGAACATATCAGTCTGAAACCGGCAGGTAAAACAGATCAGGGTGAGGCGCTGTTCAGTATCGACCTGTCGCCACCATTGCCCGGGTTACAGTTCTACAAGCTGCGCCTGTATCCGAACCACCCGTTGTTATCACATCCTTTCGAGACCGGCCATATCATCTGGTTATGACGAGGAAAGCGGCTGCGGATTGCGGTCATAGTGTTCGACCAGCTGGCGTAGCTGCGGGGCCATTTCCGGGGTCAGCTGCGACCAGCTAAAATGCCAGCACCAGTTGTTTTCCGAGGTCCCCGGGGTATTCATGCGGCCCGCGCTGTCCAGTGACAACAGGTCCTGCAGCGGAAAAACAGCCAGTATAGCGACTGAATCCAGCGCCGCTTCTATGAGCCGCCATGGCATGTCGCTGCGGTACCGGGCGAGGTGACTGTTAACACTATCCCGGGTGGCTTCGTCGAGACTCTCATACCAGCCCAGCGTTGTATCGTTATCATGCGTTCCGGTGTAGACAACGGACAGGCGCTCGTGATTATGCGGCAGGTAGGGGTTGTCCTCTCCGCCGTCGAAGGCAAACTGCAGTATCTTCATCCCGGGAAAGGCATAGGCGAGCCGCAGGGCATCCACTTCAGGCGTGATGGTACCGAGGTCTTCAGCGACCAGCGGTAAACCGCCGAACGCCTGTCGCAAGCGGTCGAATAATTTGCCCCCGGGACCTTCCACCCAGCGGCCGTCAATAGCCGTGTCTGCCGTGGCCGGTATCTCCCAGTATTTCTCGAAGCCGCGGAAATGGTCCAGCCGTATCAGATCAAAGAGTTCCAGCTGGGTCTTGAAGCGATCCACCCACCAGCCATAGTCCTGCTGCTCGAGGACGTCCCAGCGGTACAGCGGATTGCCCCAGCGCTGACCGGTGGCGGAGAAATAATCCGGCGGTACCCCGGCGACTGTTTCAGGACTTCCGGACGTGTCGATAGTGAAGATCCCGGCATTTGACCAGACATCGGCACTGTCATGAGCGACATAGATGGGCATGTCACCAAACAATGCCACGCCGTGTTGATTTGCATAATGATGCAGTGCGGACCACTGGCTGTAAAAGAGGTATTGTTCAAAGCAGGCCTGGTCTGTCGATTCAGAATAGTCATCCCTGACGGAACATGCCTGTTGCCAGTCACATAACGCTTCGGGCCACTGATACCAGGGACGGTGGTCGTGCTGTTTCCGGATGGCCTGGTAGAGCGCGTAGTCCTCCAGCCAGAAGGCATGTGTGCGCCTGAATCGCGTGAAGGCCCCTTTCTGCGCCGGTCTTGCCGAGGCCTGAAAGCCGCCTCTTGCCTGTTTCAGGCAATCATCAAATGGTGCGTTGCTGGCCGCCTCGACCGACAGCCAGCCGCTCTCAACCAGATCATCAAGACAGATCAGACGGGTGTTACCGGCATGTACCGACAGGCACTGATACGGGGAATTGTCCGCATGCGTCGGTCCCAGCGGTAACATTTGCCAGACGCTGATTCCTGCTGCCTGCAGGAAATCCACAAAGCGGCGTGCATCACGGCCAATATTGCCCTGCTCGCGTGTGCCGGGCAGGGATGTCGGGTGCAACAGTACCCCTGCACGACGGTGATTGAGAGGGTTTATCACGCCAGGCTGGGAAGATGGCCGCTCAGCGTATGGTTACGCTGTGTACTGGCCCTTGCGCATGACACCACCCTGTACAGGCTTCCCACCACCGTGCGCGAATACCATTGACAGGTATTCCGGTGGCTCCTTGCCCAGCATGATGTAGAGGTTCGAGAGGTGCATGCGGAAAATACGTTCAAAATCACTGACGGTATCTGCCGAGTTGTAATCGCCAAACCACCAGAACCAGTCGGAGCCCTCACAGATCGACAACTGGTGCTGGGCAGCCAGTACCTGCTCGCTGCTGAGGCTGTTGTCCTGCAGGGTCTCATCAAACGCCTTTTTTGCGTCGCCCAGCATATCCCAGCCACGGTTCTTGTCCTTGTCGCCGATCCAGGTTGAAAATGTCCCGTAAACCCAGCTGCCGCTGACCAGTTTTTTGATGCGTGGAAGTTTATGGCGGGTCTTCAGGTAGTCGGAGTAAGTGGTCATCCTGATGTCGGGATGTGCTGCCAGACGCTTGTAGAGCGTGTTGAGAAAGTAATAGCCATTTTCGGGGAAGTGTTCCCAGGCGTTTTCACCGTCGAGGATGATCGACACCAGCGGGTTGTGCTGTTCGCGGCTACTCGCGGCTATGTTCTCCAGGTGCTCGATGAGATTGCTCACGGCATCATCGGCATGCCAGTCCGAGTAGGTAAAGCCGATCAGGTCCGAGAGGCCGTCGTCCCGAAAGAAGCAGGTCAGTTCCCCGTCCGCCATTCTGAAACCCTGGTAGAGGCTGCTGCCGGAGATCGATTTGTTGACCGGATTTGACTGGCTGTGCCGGAATACCGATTCACCACTGGCCGCCCAGGTGAAGCCGAACTCTTCCAGCTGGGCCAGAGCCGCCATGCTGACACCGCCTTCTGAAGGCCAGCAGCCGTTTGGCCGTTTTCCAAAATACTGCTCAAAGGTCTCGATACCTTCCTTGATGTGCCAGCGTGCCCGCTCCTCGCCACCGGGATAGCTGGTCAAGTTCGGCATCAAAACATCCGGCATCGCGTCCCGTGCTGTTTCAATATCGAGCATCAATGGCACAATCGGGTGCGCATAGGGCGACATTGCCAGTTCAATACGGCCATGTTCGGCGAGTTCGCGGTAGCGATCGATGACACTGGAGAGCAATTCCCCGATCAGTCTTACCAGTAGCCGCCGGTCATGCAGCGTGAAACCCGTGCCCTTCTCCATCAGCTGCTGGATCAGCGTGTTTTTGCGACGCACGGTTTCACCCATCCAGGCGAGGTGATACCAGACCAGCAGGTCGGTAATAAACGGGTCCCCGACATACGACATGCCTGAAGGATGCTCATGAAACCAGCGTGCCATCTCGGCAAGTTTCTGATAAGGCTCGAAGCGCTTGATCGAGCGCAGTTCATTGACGCGCAGGCAGGCACTGACCAGTTCCAT
Source organism: Gammaproteobacteria bacterium (assembly GCA_049664445.1). Lineage (GTDB taxonomy): Bacteria > Pseudomonadota > Gammaproteobacteria > UBA9214 > UBA9214 > UBA9214. The sequence continues at coordinate 14,741 of JBATFE010000173.1, read as the reverse complement.
CCTGTGCTCCTTGCTGCCGGGTATTACCGGTGCGGCCAGCGCGGCCAGTAACGGATCACGGATGGGCTTGCTTTCGGACAGAAAACCATTGATCTGCCCGGCATAGTCGGATAATTGATCCAGCAGAATCGGCGCAAAATTGACCACCGCCCTCGCCTCCGGCACGGCTTCAAGGTGTGCCGCCATGTCGATGTAGTCCTTGGTGGCATGGAGATAGGACCAGGGTAACTGGTAGACACCGCTGATCAGATCACAGTACTGGGGCTGGTGCATATGCCAGCAAATGACAACGTTGAGTGGTGACTCAGCGGACATGGTGAATTTCTTGGCCAAGCATCTCCGGTGTGACCAGTACGACCCCGTTGGGGCTGACATAGAAGCGCTCGGCATCCGCCTCGGGGTCTTCACCAATCACGATGCCGTCGGGCAGATCACAGTTTTTATCAATGACGGCCTTGGTGACGCGGCATTTACGGCCGATGCGGACATTCGGTAACGCCACGACATCCTGCAGCATGGTAAAGGACCCGATGCGGACATTCGAAAACAGCAATGAATGCCGCACCGTTGCCCCGGATATCAGGCAGCCGCCGGATACCATCGAATCCGTCGCCATGCCGCGGCGGTCATCGTCATCGAAAATGAACTTGGCAGGTGGCAGTTGTTCCTGGTAGGTCCAGATAGGCCAGAGTTCATCATAGAGGTTCAGTTCCGGCAGCACACCGATCAATTCCAGATTGGATTCCCAGAAGGAATCGATGGTGCCCACATCCCGCCAATAGGCATTTTGCCCCTCTTCTGACGATCTGAACGGGTAACTGTAAACGCGGTACTTGTTGATGAGGGCGGGGATGATATCGTGACCGAAATCATGTGTTGAGCTGGCTGAATCCGCATCCTTGATCAGCTGTTCGTATAAAAACGAGGTATTGAATACGTAGATACCCATGGAGGCCAGTGCAGTATCGGTGCTGCCGGGGATGGGTTCCGGTTCGGCCGGCTTTTCCTTGAACTCGATAACACGGCCATCCGTATCCACCGAAATGACACCGAATGCCTTGGCTGTCTCCAGGGGGACCTCGATACAGCCCACCGTCATGTCCGCCCCGCTGTCGACGTGATGGGCAATCATCGGGCCGTAATCCATTTTATAGACATGGTCACCGGCCAGTATGAGTACGTAGTCCGGCTTGTGTGTACGGATAATGTCGAGATTCTGATACACCGCATCCGCAGTACCCGAATACCAGGAGTCCTGAATGCGCTGTTGTGCCGGCAGCAGCTCGATAAATTCCTTGAACTCACCCCGCAGGAAGCTCCAGCCATTCTGTATATGCTGAATCAGGGAATGAGCCTTGTACTGGGTCAAGACGCCGATCATGCGGATACCCGAGTTGACGCAGTTCGACAGCGGGAAATCGATAATGCGGAACTTCCCGCCAAAGGGCACCGCTGGTTTGGCGCGCCAGAGTGTCAACTGACGTAAACGCGAGCCGCGTCCGCCCGCCAGAATGAGTGCCAGGGTATTTTGGGTCAGGCGGCTGACGAAGCGCAGATTTTCAGAAGGGGTTGTATTGGTAGTAGGCATGGATTCTTTTATCAGCTAGCGGTATGGGCCAAATTTGGTGTGCGTTATTGTATGGCCAAGAGGTTTGACTGTATAGTTACATGGCGCTGAAATTTTGGTATCAATCACTGGCGTCCCGTAACCTGCAAGCAGATTATCATTCCAAATGTTGCAAGATCATTCTGACATTTCTTCAGCAGCAATCTCCGCTGATATCCAGCGTCTCCTGGATGCGCGCCACCATGACCCGTTCAGCCTGCTGGGAAAACATAATTTCACCAACTCGGACCTGATTCGCGCCTTTATACCCGGTGCTGAATGGGTCCGCATTGCAGAAAACGGTGCCACCATGCAGCGCATGGGCGATACCGATCTGTTTGCCTGGCACGGGCCGGTGAATGAGGTGCCCGATCGCTACCGCCTGATATGGCGCGACAGTCACGGTGCAGAGCATGTCGCATACGATCCCTACTGTTTTCCACCGCAAATCACGGACTTCGACCTGCACCTTTTTGGTGAAGGCAAACACTGGCACATTTACCGCATTCTTGGCGCGCACAGGGCCCGGATAGACGATGTGCAAGGTGTACGTTTTGCGGTCTGGGCACCTTCAGCAGAGCGCGTTAGTGTGGTTGGCGATTTCAATAACTGGGATGGCCGTTGCCATGCCATGCAGATACACGGCAACAGCGGAGTCTGGGAGTTATTTTTGCCGGGGCTGAGTGTCGGACAGCCCTACAAGTACGAGATACGTACCCGTGATCAGGGGAATATTATCCTGAAAACAGACCCTTACGGGCAACATTTTGAGCGCCGTCCGGCCACGGCCTCGCGCGTGCCGGCACAGCAGCCCTACACATGGCAGGATGCTGCCTGGATACAGCAGCGACTCGATTCAAACTGGCAAAAAGATCCAATCTCCATCTATGAAGTCCATCTCGGCTCCTGGAAACGCGATGAACACGGGCATTTCCTGAATTATCGCCAGCTTGCCAGCGAACTGGTCGAGCACGTCAAGGAGGCCGGATTTACGCACATCGAGCTGTTACCCATTACCGAGCACCCGCTGGATGCCTCATGGGGTTATCAAACCACCGGCTATTTCGCACCGACCAGCCGTTTCGGTGAACCGGATGATTTTCGTTTCTTTGTGGATTATTGCCACCAGCACAATATCGGCGTGCTGCTGGACTGGGTGCCTGCACATTTCCCCCGCGATGCTCACGGGCTGGCCTGGTTCGACGGCAGCGCCCTTTACGAGCACCAGGACCCGCGTCGCGGCGAACACAGTGACTGGGGAACGCTGATCTACAACTTCGGCCGCAATGAAGTCAAAAATTTCCTCATCTCCAGTGCCGTTTACTGGCTGGAAGAGTTCCATTTAGACGGCCTGCGCGTCGATGCTGTCGCTTCCATGCTCTATCATGACTATTCACGCGAGGCCGGTGAATGGTTGCCCAATATCTACGGTGGCCGTGAAAACCTGGAGGCGGTCGATTTCCTGCGCGAGCTGAACACCATTACCCATGGCGAGTTTCCCGGCACCATGATACTGGCGGAGGAATCCACCGCCTGGCCAGGGGTGAGTCGTCCGGTCGACACCGGCGGTCTTGGTTTCAGCATGAAATGGAACATGGGCTGGATGCATGACACCCTGCGCTATATGTCACATGACGCAATACACCGGCAATACCATCACAACGACCTGACCTTTGGCCTGTTGTATGCCTTCACGGAAAACTTTGTGCTGCCGTTTTCACATGACGAGGTTGTGCACGGCAAGCAATCCATGCTCTACAAACAGCCCGGGGATGACTGGCAGCGTTTTGCCAACCTGCGGCTGTTATATGCCTACATGTTTACCTTCCCCGGCAAAAAGCTGCTGTTCATGGGCAATGAAATCGCCCAGGGACGGGAGTGGAATTTCGATGCCAGCATTGAGTGGCAGCTGCTTGAATACACGAGCCATCGTGGCATGCTGACCCTCGTCGGCGATCTGAACAAACTGTATCGCAACAATTCCGAACTGCATCGTGCAGATTTTACTGCCGATGGCTTTGAGTGGATTGACAGTAATGCATCGCAACAGTCGGTATTGAGTTACTTGCGACGCGATGGTGACAGTTTTGTCGTTGTCGTCCTGAATTTTACACCGGTGCCGCGTCACGACTACCGTGTCGGTGTACCCGTTGAGGGTCATTACCGGGAATTACTGAATTCCGATTCCAGTTATTATGACGGCACAGATGTGGGCAACAGCGGACAGATAAGGACTGAAGCTGTCTCCTTCAACGGGCGCCCCCATTCCCTCTCGTTGACGCTGCCGCCACTTGCCGCCATCGTGCTGAAAATTCAGCCTGACCAGTAATCTTTCAGGCAGGTATCAACAAATACTGAACCATGAAAGCCGGGTACACGTAATTTTTTATCAAATGGCCACAGAATCCACGGAAAAACATGGAATGATAAATGCGTTAAAAGAGATTTTTCCGTGTCTTTCGTGGATTCCGTGGCAATAATATCCATGCTTATCAAGCTGCATCAGAACCAACAGTGATGGAATCAATCAGAGAACCGGCTGTTGCCGGCAGCTTCTACCCTGCGGATCCGCTGGTGCTGCAAACCCTGCTGGATGAACTGTTCACCGATGTCAGCAGCCGCAACCCGCCACCCAAGGCAATGATCGTACCCCATGCGGGCTACATCTACTCGGGTCCGGTTGCCGCCAGTGGCTATGCCAGCCTGACCGCGGTTGCCGGGCAGATCGAGCGGGTGATATTACTCGGCCCCTCGCATCACAAGGCCTTTTCCGGCCTGGCGGTACCCAGCGCCAGCGCGTTCAAAACGCCACTGGGCAAGATCGCACTGGACCGGGAATCCATCAATGAGGTGCTGTTGTTGCCGCAGGTGCATACTGATGATGGCGCACATCTGCAGGAACACAGCCTCGAGGTACACCTGCCATTCCTGCAACGGGTACTGGGCACCTTTACCCTGGTACCACTGCTGGTCGGTGATGCATCGGCGGAAGATGTCTCGGAAGTCATCCAGTTGCTCTGGGGCGGCCGCGAAACGCTGCTGGTGATCAGTTCGGACCTCAGCCACTATCTCGACTATGAAAGCGCACGGGCGCGTGACGCGGCAACCTCGCATGCAATCGAGGCGCTGGCTTACGAGCAAATCGATTATCACGATGCCTGTGGTCGCAACCCGATCAAGGGCCTGTTGCACTATGCCAGGAACCATGGCCTGAAAATCAGGGCCATCGACGTGCGTAACTCGGGAGATACCGCCGGGCCACGTGACCAGGTCGTTGGCTACGGGACCTACCTGCTGTCGGAGTAGCATGCCCTATTCCCCGGATGAAAAATCGACGCTGCTGTCTGTGGCGCTGGATTCAATCAACAACGGGCTGCAGCACGGCAAGGCCGCACGCGTGAATGCCGCGGATTACCCGGGCCCCCTCAGTGAACAGCGTGCAAGCTTTGTCACATTAAAGCATGGCAATAGCTTGCGGGGCTGTATCGGTACACTGGAAGCGCGCACCAGCCTGGTTGAAAGTATTGCAGACAACGCCTATGCAGCCGCTTTCAGTGATCCGCGGTTTGCTGCCCTCGACGCGTCTGAAGTCGATGACCTCACTATCGAGGTGTCGGTATTGAGCCCGTTGGTGCCGGTAGCCGTCACATCCGAGCAGGAGTTACTCGAAAAACTGATACCGGGTGAGGCGGGATGGATGCTGCAGGACGATGGCAACAGGGGTACCTTCCTGCCAGCGGTGTGGGCGTCGCTGGGCGAACCGGCAGACTTTTTACGACAACTCAAGATGAAGGCCGGACTCGCGCCGGATTACTGGTCAAATACACTTAAAATCTGGAAATATACGACGGAATCCTTTGCTGCACCGGTAGCCGGCATCGCCGCTTCCGGGCAGGGCACGGCTAGCGCTGGCTAGGTACCAGCCAGGCAAATACGATGGTGACCAGCAGCATGGTCAGCAACAGCGGACGCAGGCTCTTTCCGGGTGAAGTGTTGAGCCTTGAAGAATCCGGCTGACCAAACAGGTATTGACTGAGCATGCGATCGTTATCCTTTTCACGCCGGTCTGCAAGCGTGCGTCGCTCGGGGTGACATTCGGAACGGCTGTTGCATTGCTGACTGCGCCGCTCGCCTTCACGCTCATCAACCTGCATACGGGTAATGACCAGTTGCTGGTAATCATCCCAGCTCGAGAGGTTCTGCAGTTCACCGGGTAACAGTTCGCTGCACTGGCTTGCGGCGATCCAGCTGACGCGATCCTGGCTGAGTTCATCGTCCATGCAGATTCGACCGAGGATGAAATGACGGCTCAGTTCAGCGGCGCTGAAAGGGCCTCGAATAACCCCGCCGCGGCGGCTGTACCAGTGCATTTGAAGATGAAGCTTGCCCATCTTTTCAGTCCGCCAGCCAGTCTTCCATGCGTGCACGCAAACGGATAAGTGCCTGGCCATGAATCTGGCAAACCCTGGATTCACTGACGCCGAGGATATCCCCGATTTCGCGCAAGTTCAGTTCCTCGTCATAGTACAGCGCCATCACCAGTCGTTCACGCTCAGGCAGGCCCTTGATTGCAGTGGCCAGGCCCTCCTTGAAATCGCTGTGTTGCAGATTCTCAAGTGGCTGGTTTGGTTGCACACCCGATGTCGAGAAGCCGTCCTCACCAATGGTGCCGGGGTCTTCAAAGCTGAAAATCCGGCAGCCCGTGGCGTCCTGCAGAATCTTGTGGTATTCCTCCAGTCCAAGGCCCATCGCCTCGGCCACTTCGACATCACGTGCATCACGGCCCTTCTCGTTCTCGATCTGGCGTACCGCCTCGGCAACATCGCGTGCCTTTCTGTGTACCGAACGGGGTGTCCAGTCGGTGCGACGAATCTCATCCAGCATCGCACCGCGAATACGTATCCCCGCATAGGTTTCGAAACTGGCACCCTGCTCGGGATCGAATTTCCTCGATGCCTCTATGAGACCGATCATACCCGCCTGGATCAGGTCATCTGCCTGTACGCTGGCGGGCAGCCGACTCATCAGGTGAAAGGCAATGCGCTTCACCAGCTGTTCGTGTTCCACGACCCGATCATTACTTGTCTTGTAATCAACGGCCACCTTGGCTGCGTTGTTCTTCATGACACCACCTCCATTTCCATGTTTTCATGACTTATCAATCGTTCTACGAAGAATTCAATGTGCCCGCCTGCACGATCCGGCTGGGGCCATTCGGCAACCCGCCTGGCGAGGTTTTTAAAGGCCATCGCCGCACGGCTGTGTGGATAGGCATTCAATACAATCTCGTGTTGCGCGACGGCCTTGCGCAGGGTTTCATCGTTCGGGATGTATCCCGCAAACGAAACCTGCGGGGTGTGGTTGTCTGTCAGCTGTGCAATGACGGTCTGGAAGAGTTCTTGTGCCTCGTAGGCAGATTCCACCCTGTTTGCGAGGATCCGGAAGCGGTTCACACCGTACTCGGACGAAAACAGCCTGATTTGTGCACTGCTGTCCCTGATCGATGACGGTTCGTTGCAGACAACAACCATGACCTCGGTAGCGGCCCGGCAGAAACTGGCGACGCATTCAGAGATTCCGGTGGCGGTATCGACAAGCAGGAAGTCAATCGGCTGTTTCAGGTCGCTGAATGCGCGAACCAGCCCGGCGCATTCCTGCCGTCCCATGTTTGCAAGCTGTTTGATCCCCGATGCAGCGGGTATTACCTGCAGGTTATCGTTTACGGAAATCATGATGTCTTCGAGCCGGCAGATGCCGCCGAGTACATCAGAAAGGGTGTGTGTCGCGACCAGTCCAAGCATGACGTCGACATTTGCCATGCTGAGGTCGGCATCCAGTAACAGGGTTCGTTGCCCGTTGTTGGCCAGTGCCTGTGCCAGATTGACTGCTATATTGGTTTTTCCGGTCCCGCCTTTACCACCGGTGACAGCGACGACCTGTACCGGGCCCTGCGAGGTGTGTGGCAGGGCCTCCGCCAGCTGCCCCAGCTTGATATCAGAGAGCTGCATGTGTCTGTTCACCCGCGTGGTGCTGTGTACCCATTCCACTCATGCTGTTTTCCTGTGTTTGGTCGATGTGTGATACCGCTGCCTGCATTAGCTAAGGCAACATGCATACCAACATGAAAAATACACAGGGTAATAACGTTTAATACTGCCTATCTTACTGATAAGAAAAGACAAACAAGCCTAGCAGTTTGCCCCGAACGAAAGTCCGATAGGCGTCACATTTCTGACTTACAAGGCACGGGAGCAGGAAAAAGACAATAAATTGGCGAAGCCCGGGACGCGGGCAGGCATCAAAGGCGAGGCCATGCGCCCGGCCAATTCAGGGCCCGGGGCGCGTTCACAGACGGTCGATCGGTATCAGACAGTGTGGCCGCTTTCGGCGAGCCAGCTGGAGAAGTGAATTTCGGGGAGTGGTTTACTGATATGAAATCCCTGGGCGGTGTCACAACCGAGGCTGTTCAGCATGTCCCAGGCCATGCTGTTTTCCACGCCCTCGGCGACAACCTTGTAACCCAGGTTGTGTCCCAGGTCGATGATTGAGCGGACAATGGCCACATCCTGCTGGTCAAATGCCACGTCCATGATAAATGACTGGTCTATCTTGAGCGTGTGTATGGGCAGGCGTTTCAGGTAGGACAGCGAGGAATAACCGGTACCAAAATCATCGATCGCGATACTGACGCCGGATTCACTCAGGACGTTCAGTACGTCAGCGGCCCGGTCGAGGTCCTGCATCAGTGTGGCCTCCGTGATCTCTATCTCGAGGCAGTCACCGCTGACGCCGGCTTCCTGCAGCGCCCACTCAATCTTTTCCAGCAACCGCGGATTCTGGAACGAGCGTGCGGACACGTTCACCGAGACGGGTATCGAAATGCCGTCGTGCGACCATTGCTTGCACTGGCGCAAGGCGGTAACCAGTACCCAGTTGGTAATCGCCGTGATCATACCCAGTTGTTCCGCAACCGGGATAATACGATTCGGCATGACCGTACCTTCTGCCGGGTGTTCCCAGCGCAACAGGGCCTCTGCGCCGATGATGCGTGAAGTCCGGATATCTATTTGCGGCTGGTAATGCAGCAGAAATTCGTTGTTGTCGAGTGCGGTACGAATCTGGCCCGAGTAACGCAACTGCTCCAGCGGGCTGACATCATTACGCGGGTCAAAATACTGATAGGGCAAACCGTTGCGCTTGGCCCGTTGCATGGCGCTTTCCGCATTGGTCAGCAGCGACTCCTCGTTGGTACCATCCTCCGGGAAAAAGGAGATGCCCATGGTCACGCTGATACACAACTGTTTGTCCCGGGTTGAAAACGGGATATCGAATGAATCAAGAATCTGGGTTATGACGCGTTCGGTTGCCTTGCGGGCATTGTTCACCGGCTGCAGCAGGACGCCGAACTGATCGCCGCCCAGGCGTGCCAGCGAGTCAGATTCACGGATAATTGAATCCAGGCGACTGGCGACATCGCGCAACAGAATATCGCCAATATCGCGTCCCAGGGTGTCGTTGTACATCTTGAACTGGTTGATATCGAGCGATATCACCACGATCTGGGAACCAGGCGCGCGTCGTGAAGCTGCCAGCGCCAGGTTGAGGTGATCAGCCCACAGGGCACGGTTCGGAAGACCGGTGAGGCGGTCGGTAGTGGCCAGTCGCTCTAGCAGCTTGCGCTCGCTGATCAGATGGTTGATGTCTTCGAGGATGCAATGCATCAGCACCGGTTTCCCGAGACGGTTCAACGACGGATAGAGCGAAATCCTGTACCAGTGCTGTTCTCCACCGGCCAATGACATGCGTACCTCGGCATGGCAATGGCTGCCGGTGACTGCATTTTGCCAGGTGCTCAATAGTTGCTGCTGATCATCTTCATGGGTATCCGCAAGGCAGGGTATGGGTGCTTCCAGTGTTTCGCTATACAGGGATTGCAGCGGCTGGTTGGCATAAATCACCTTGTTGGATTTTATGTCAACGCTCCAGATGTAATGCGGTATGCCTGACAGCAGGTCTTCAACCGTACCCAGGTTATCGGCGAAATGCAGCAGTTCCCTGCGTACTGTTTCATGTGGAGCACGCCAGTAGCCTTCCATGGTCAAACCCATGTCGCGCAACAGCAGGGTGTTAATAACGGACTCGAGTGACACTTTGTCAAGCGCCGGAATCTCCATCTCCGCGACCCGTTTGCTCAGGTAGCCAGTCAGCAGATTGTAGGATGCAATGACCCACACGGGCCGGAAACCGTGTTTAAACAACGCCCCGCCCGCGGACACGAGATCATCTTCATGGTTATTCCCTGCAGTGCCTGCGATACTGGCGAGCATGCTTTCCAGTTGCTTGCGCACCAGCATGCCGACATCCCCGCCGCCCCTTTCATAGCTGTAGAGCACGTCGGCAGCATCGGGGTTATCAAACAGGAAATTGTAATAGACTTCGGCAAAGCCCGCGGTCACCGCAGCGAGTTGCTCGCGCCAGGTGTGCAGTAGAGTGCTGTCCCGCGGCAAGAGACGCAGTGCGTAGTTGTACTCTTTTACCTGGAAATCCGGTAAAGCATGCTGTTTGACGACAGCAGACTGCTGCTCACTGGCCCGCCTTTTTCGGCCTGTCTTTTTATCAGCCATACGATCGCTGCATTTCTGGATTTTTATAATTACAGCGAGGCTAGTAAAAACACCCCGCACCCCCAAAACATAGTACTGAAGCTGACGCCCTGGCCAGCAGTGTTTCCCGCAGACGGGAAACCACGTGTGGTAGCAATCACTGGTAGTTAAAAAGTAATGCTCCTCGCCCGTGTTATTAGAATTTCTTTATTATTTATCGACCATGACAATGGTGCTGCTAAAAACACGCACGTTCATGCATCAATTAACAACTATCAGTATAGCGCAGATTGGTGCGGCTGCGATGAAAACGCTACCGTCAGGTATCTGACGATCAGGCCTGTCGCTGCAACCCGTATTTACGGAGTTTCTCGACCAGGGTGGTACGTCGCATTCCCAGTCGTTTTGCTGCATGTGCAACCACGCCACCCGAATCGGTCAGCGCCTGCTTGATATAACTGATTTCCAGGTAACCGAGATGCTCTTTCAGATTAAGACCATCACGCGGCAGGCGTGGATCAAGATCCTCGGAAGTGACCGGCGCGCCAACAAGTGCCTCAACCAGGTGGTCGGCGACGGCGCCCTCCCCGGTGTGGAACTTTTCAGGTAAATCACCGGCATCAACGACGCCATAGGGATGAAGAATGGCCATGCGTTCGACAAGATTTGCCAGTTCCCTGACGTTGCCGGGCCAGCTGTACTGACAGAGTGCATAGATGGCCGTCGGCGAGAGCCTGACAGAGCCGCGTTTCTCATGCTCGATACGGCGCACCAGTTCATTGACCAGCAGCGGAATATCCTCGACACGATCACGCAGTGGCGGCGTGATGATCGGAAACACATTGAGTCGATAAAACAGGTCTTCACGGAATTCACCCTGTTTGATCGCCTCTTCAAGATTACGGTGCGTTGCCGCGATAATACGCACGTTGCTGGTTCTGCTTTCATTCGAGCCGACACGCTCGAAGGTACGTTCCTGCAGTACGCGTAGAATTTTCACCTGCATTTGCAGGCTCATGTCACCGATTTCATCGAGGAACAGGGTGCCACCTTCCGCCATTTCAAAGCGGCCTTCACGGTCGTTGATGGCGCCGGTAAACGCACCCTTCTTGTGTCCGAATAATTCCGACTCGAGCAGGTCTGCCGGTATTGCGCCGCAATTTACCGGTACGAAGGGGCCTTCCCTGCGTGATGAATGGTAATGCAGGTTGCGTGCAACCACTTCCTTGCCGGTTCCCGACTCTCCCAGCACCAGCACGTTGGCATCACTGCCGGCAACCTGCTCGATCATCTTCCTGACTTTCTGGATCGAGCGGCTGCTGCCAACGAGGCTGCGGAACAGGTCTACCGGTCGTTGCGTCACCGAGGTCGCGCGGTGTGAGTCCGTGTAGACCTCGGCCTGATGCAGCGCGCTGGTCAGTTGTGCGTAATTGGGTGGAACTTCAAGACGTCCCAGGATGCAGGAGCCCGGGTCAATGGTGACGGTCGGTTCCTTGCCCTTCTCGGCAAGTAAATAGACAGGCAAATGCTCATCGAGATCGTGGATCTCGGCGAGCAGCGTGGAAAGCATTTTGTCGGAACCGCAGTTGCCAACCAGAACAGCCTGGATTTCGCTGACGTTGCCGATAGCGTCTTTCCAGCTTTTGGGGCTGGCAGCCAGAGAAGGGTTGCAATTAATGAATTTGAGTACAGCCTGCAGTTCCCCGCCCAGCTCGGGATCTGCCTCGATAATCAGTACCTTGGGTTCACTAAGCATTTGGTTTCCTGCTATACGTTAATATTGCGCCTGATTATTATAAAAACCGGACGAATATTAAAGTTATTTTTATCACTTCCTTGTTAGCGGAAGTTAACCACCCGACAAGTCAGATGTCAAAGTAATCACACTGGCTGCTTTTACAAGCGCAATGATGGCTCGCTGGCCACAGTGATTTGACCTGACAGGCATGGCTGTCAGTTTCTCGTCACTTTGTGCACAAGCCCACAAAAGCCCTCTAAATTCCCTGAATGCACTGACGATAACTTCAATAACTCAGCGGCTATACAGGCAGTCGCTACAGAACAAATCCAAGCACCTGAACGTAATGACAACAATCTGGATACACCATGATCAATCAGAAACCCTTGACACCAGAGTTTGACCTTTACCGGGTTGATCTAATTCGGGCAAAACTCGATGAGGACGACTACACCGTTGACAGCCTGCAGATTGCAGGCAAGATTATTGATCTGGAACTGGCGCTGTCGGGCGATTCCTGAAGCGCTTGATGCGACACCCTCACGGCTGCATTCATTGCAGCCGTTTTCTTTTGGCGGTCAGAGAGCTGCATTCGTTGCATAGCTCTCCGCCAGGCTGCACATGTATTGATCTACTGACAGGCCATGGTGTTAGAATACCGGCTTGAAGGGTCTGTTGATGCAACCACAGGGTACTCTGTAACGGGGCCGTAGCTCAGCTGGGAGAGCGCGTCGTTCGCAATGACGAGGTCGGGAGTTCGATCCTCCTCGGCTCCACCATTCAACAGCAACTGTCCCGGTAGCTCAGCCGGATAGAGCAAGCGCCTCCTAAGCGCTAGGTCGGAGGTTCGACTCCTCTCCGGGACGCCAATCCAGTCAGTTACTTGCGGTGTATTGCCAGCGGGCCTGTGGTCAGGGGCCGGGCCGAGTATGAACTCGCCACCCCGCAGGCTGGTCTTTGCCTGTCCTTGACCCCCGTCGGCCTGAGGCAACAGCGCTTAGAGGCGCTTGTCCGACTTGTTGCCGCAGCGGGTGCTGTCTTTTTCAGTACAGGCACAACATACGGCCTTCATGCCATACCAGACGATGACCAGTCCGCAGAGTATGATGGCTGCCGTTTGCACGGTGGCATTGCCATTGGAAATTATCCCGGATAATTTAAACACCGCAATAAATACCAAGGCTACGATAATCGCTTTCATGACATGTAATTATGCACATTCTGATAATCTGTCAAAGGCATACAGGCATGATTTTACAGTTCTGCACATTCGGTAGCCGCGAGTGGTGCCTTTGACCCCGCAATGTCTCGACTGGCCGGTTGCAGCCGGAAGGCCATGGATTGGTCGAGGTCGAATGACAGTGGCTTGACGCAGATCAAGGCAGAAATCACCGTGATTCTTTAAACTGCGTACGTTGGCTGCATGATCGCGAATGTATGCAGCTTCCGGGACATTGGATTGAGTGGAGCCACTCCAATGGAACTCATCAATAGGGACGCCGGGAATACACTATGGCAATAGAAAGCGTTAAATGGGTCATTATTGCTGCCGCGATCTGGTTCAGTATCTATAAAGTTGCAACCATTGTCGGTGTTATATCCCTTTTCTAGGTCATGATCTTGCCTTCTGCAGCGAGCTTTGCAGAGGACAAACCACAAGGCGCGTTTCTCCACAGCGCATAGTCAAATAACCACCAGCGAGCGAAGGCCCGTGGTCTGGCTTTGTTGACCAGCCGGCCTATATCTTTCGGCGCGCCTCGACCACGTTCGGCAACTGTCCGATCTTCGTCAACACGCGGCTCAGTTGGCTAATGTCCGCGATCTCGAGCGACAGATTCATACGGGCAATGCCGTCGTTCTTGTCGGTCAGGGTATTCACACCGTTCAGATTGATTTTCTCGTTGGCGAGTACCGAGGTGATGTCGCGCAACAGGCCGGATCGGTCATAGGCCTCGACGGCGATTTCCACCTGGTAGGTCTCATCGGCGGCTGCACCCCACTCCACTTCAATCAGCCGGTCCCGGTCCTCGCCCTGCAAGCGCAGGACATTGCCACAATCCTGGCGGTGAATGGACACACCACGTCCGCGCGTGATGTAACCGACGATCGGATCATTGGGGACCGGGTTGCAGCAATGGGCCGTGGTCGTTAACAGGTTGCCAACACCAAAGACCTTGAAGCCTCCATCGGTGGTCGCAAGGTCCTTTTTCGGTGCGCGGCGCGGTTGCGCGACCAGTGCGTCCTGGCGTGGAACCAGCTCGTTGGCGGCATTGGCCAGTTGTCCGGCCGTGACATCGCCATGACCAATGGCGGCCAGGAAATCATCCACCTGGTCATATTTGAAACGTGCGGCTATTTTATCCGTGGGCAGATCTGCAATCGCCACGCGGTTCAGTTCCCGATCGAGGATGGCGCGCCCGGCACTGACATTGTGTTCATAATCCTGGTGTCTGAACCAGGAACGTACCCGTGAACGGGCTCGCGAGGTTTTAAGATAACCCAGATGGGTGTTGAGCCAGTCGCGGCTCGGTTCACCGTGGCGTGCCGTGAGGATTTCTACCTGTTCCCCGTTCTGCAGCGCGTAGGTCAGCGGCACAATGCGGCCATTGATCTTGGCGCCGCGACAGCGGTGCCCGACCTCCGAATGCACCGCATAGGCAAAATCCAGCGGTGTGGCGCCCTGTGGCAGATCAATAATGCGCCCCTGGGGTGTCATCACATAGACGCGTTCATGGAAGGCCTCGGACTTGAAGCGGTCGACAAAGTCATTGGCGCTGTGTTCCTCGTCTTTCCA
>JBATFE010000172.1:0-3782 GCA_049664445.1 Gammaproteobacteria bacterium | reverse complement strand
TTGACCGCGGCTATGGAGCTCGCCAGCTGGTTTATTTCCTGTACCTTGGTACCCATCCGGTCAGCGAGTGCATGGCGGCTATTGTCCATCCAGTTGTCCAGGCCATGAAGCCGGCTGGTCAGCGATTCGGCCTCACTGAGCAACACCTGGCGTGCAGGGGTTGACGACGGATCATCGGCAGCATCCTGCAGGGCATCGAAAAAGGAACCCAGCGCCGGGCTCAAACCTGCATACTCATCCGCCAGCAGGTTGTCCAGGCTGCTTCCGAGTGATGCCAGGGTTTCCTGCTGTGCATGAGCGGTGGTACTGGTGCGCAGTTCGCTGGTGATAAACCGGTCGTAGCTGCGCCGCACCGTCGTTACATCAACACCATCACCGGCAAAACCATTACCCAGTCCCTGCGGCTGACGTGCGCTCAACTCCACGTTTTGACGGCTGTATCCCGGGGTGTTCACATTGGCAACATTATGGCTGACAGTGTCCAGTGCCCGTTGATTGCTCAACAGTGCCGATGTTCCGATGCCTAAAAGACCACCTGCCATCTCTAGTACCTCTGGTGTAACACGTCAGAAATCATGAATGCCTTACTGTTCGATGATGCGATTCGATGGTGACGCCTGCGACACGAGCAGCTGATCACTGTCCGCCAGCAACGCGTCGCGGTTCATAATCGCCTTGATCTTCCCGGCATAGTCCGGGTCCGTTGCATAACCGGCGGCTTCCAGTCCTTCCAGGTAGGCATCCGGGTCAGCGACCTGTTGCAGGACTCCCTGATAACGCGGGTTGCTGCGCAGGAAATCGACATAACCCGCAACGGCCCCTGCAAGCGACTCATACGACCTGAACGCAGCCCGTTGTCTTGACGCTATGCCATCCTCGTACTCCAGCGTTGCCACGCTGACCTTGTCGCCGGACCAGCCTGCGTCTGCCTTGATACCAAACAGGTTAAAGCTGCTGCGCCCATCGGCATGGCGGATGACCTTCTGCCCCCAGCCGGTTTCCAGTGCCGCCTGGGCGATCAGTACGCCCGGCTTCACACCCAGTTCTGCAGCACCCTTCCTAACATGCGGCATCAGGTCGCGAATAAACTCTTCGGGCGTCTGCGGACGCCAGTCTGCTGCGGCCAACGCCCGGGAGTCTGCCTCGCGGCCCACCCCCTGCAGGTTAACCAGCGCCCGGAGCGGGCCCTCACTTTCCAATGGCACAATCGGGCGCGCGGAAGGTTCAAGCATGAACGATGGTGCCGGTGTGCCGTCAACGACGGAACGCACTTTCTGCATCCCCACGGATGCAGCGGCCAGCGGTTCAGCCGGCGTCTCCTTGTCTGGCCCCTTGCCGCCGAGCCTGGAAACAAGCATGTCGGCGATGCCCAGGCCGCGACCTTTCACCATGTGCAATGCCATTTGCTGATCGTACATGTCACGGTAAAAGTCAGTCTGGTTGCTTTCACCCATGCCACCGCCCGGGCTGGCATCACGCATCGCCTTCAGCATGGTCTGTACGAACAATGCCTCGAACTGGCGTGCGGTCTCCTGTATTGCCTCAGGCGTCTGTTTGCCGGCTTCCGCCTTCAGGCGCATTAGCCCCTGAAAGTCGGTATAGACAGCAGCCATGGAGGGATCAGAGATCATCATCGTACCTGTGTATATAGGGTGTGCACGCGGTGCATGACATTACATCACGATCAGCTCGGCCTTCAGTGCCCCGGCCTGCTTGAGCGCATCCAGTACCGCAATCAGGTCACTGGGACTGGCGCCGACACTGTTGACCGCATTCACGATTTCACCCAGCGTGGTACCCGGTTTGATCATGAAGGCACCGGAGTCCTCGGCAATCCTGATGTCGCTTCTCGGCACCACCGCGGTATTGCCATCGGAAAAGGCACCGGGCTGACTGACAAAGGTATCTTCTGCAATCGTCACCGACAGGCTGCCATGCGAGACAGCGGCTGACATCACCTGGACGTTACTGCCGATCACCACGGTACCGGTACGCGCATTGATGATGACACGCGCTGCTGCCTCGCCGGGCTCCAGCGTCAGGTTCTCAAGCACGGAGACAAACATCACTTTCTTGTCCACATCAAGCGGCGCGCGCACACTGATCGAGGAACCGTCAATTGCGCTGGCGGTGTCCGGTCCCATGGTGTTGTTGATACTCTTCACCATGCGACTGGTGGTCGTGAAGTCCGGGGTGTTGAGGTTAAGCACAATGGCATCCGATGAATCGAATGGACTGGGTACACTGCGCTCCACGGTTGCCCCGTTCGGGATGCGCCCCACACTCGGGATATTCACAGTCACACTTGAACCATCGGAACCCTGGGCACCGATACCACTGACCACCAGGCTGCCCTGGGCAATGGCATAGACCTGGCCGTCAGCACCCTTGAGCGGTGACATCAGCAAGGTCCCGCCACGCAGGCTCTTTGAATTGCCCAGCGAGGATACGGTGATATCAATGGTCTGCCCGGGTTTCACAAAAGGGGGCAGCTCCGCACTGATCATGACGGCCGCCGCGTTCTTGAGCTGCGGCTTGAGGCCGGGCGGGACGACGACACCCAGTTGCGCCAGCATGTTCTTGAGGCTCTGAACGGTAAATGGCTGACTGGTGGAATCGCCGGTACCGTCGAGACCGACCACCAGTCCATAGCCGATCAGCTGGTTGCTGCGTACCCCTGCAATCGATGCGAGATCCTTGATGCGTTCCGCTGATACCGTTAGCGGCGACAGCAACATCACCACGATCAGGGTCCAGGCGGGTGCATGCAATATAAAATTCCTTTTCATTTTTGATGTCCCGGTGCTGGCTTCAGAAGGGCCAGATGGGTGTGTTGAAGAACCGTGCCAGCCAGCCCATTGAGTTGGCCTCGGCCGGTGCACCCTTGCCCCGATAGGTGATCTGGGCATTGCCTACCTGTGTTGATAACACGGTATTGCGCGGCGTGATATCGACCGTCCTTACAATACCGCGCAGGCGTACATATTCATCACCCTGGTTGATCGCAATCCACTTCTCACCCTGCACCACCAGGTTTCCATTTGGCAGCACTTGCGAAACGGTCACGGTAATACTGCCCTTAAGCTTGTTACTCTGGGAACTGTCCGCCTTTCCGGCAAAATCATTCGCCGACTCCAGGCTGGTGCTCAGCGGGTCGCCATTCCAGGTAACGCCCTGACCAAGAATGGTCGGCGCACTGATACTGGTCGTGTTGTCCTTGGTTATGCCGGTGCTGGCCTGCTTGGTTGCATCGGTCTGCTCATCAAGGATAACCGTCAGCAGGTCACCCACCTGGTGTGCCGTGATATCCTCGAACCAGGTCTTGGAGTAACCCGCCATGTAGATTGAACCGTTGTCCCGGGTTAGCGGTGCATAGTCAAGCGGTGCAGCCGGTGAAAATTCCGTCTCACCCGGCTTCACCAGCATGGGAGAACTGCACCCCGTTAAACCTGCGATCCATAACAACTGGATCAACAGGATTGCGGCAGATCTGACAGTACGATACATGGCGTGTTTCCTGGATTGGCCCCGGTTATGGATTACAGTGTGTTATTTGCAAACTCGAGCATCTGCTCGGCCGTTGCAATCGCCTTGGAGTTCATTTCATAGGCACGCTGGGTCTCTATCATATTGACCAGCTCTTCAACGGTATTGACATTGGAGGTTTCCAGCGACCCCTGCATCAGGGTACCCACGCCATCGAGGCCCGGCGTAC
This sequence comes from Gammaproteobacteria bacterium, assembly GCA_049664445.1. Classification (GTDB taxonomy): domain Bacteria; phylum Pseudomonadota; class Gammaproteobacteria; order UBA9214; family UBA9214; genus UBA9214. The sequence continues at coordinate 67 of JBATFE010000172.1, read as the reverse complement.
CTGTCTGGGGCGAACCACTGGAACCGGATTCCAGGAACAGGTTCTGGCCAATCGGCTGTAACCCGGC
>JBATFE010000171.1:0-28985 GCA_049664445.1 Gammaproteobacteria bacterium | reverse complement strand
ATTGTTGTCTGGCTGCCTGCCAGGAAAGTGGTGATCTCCGGTGACATGGCGTTTTACCAGCGCATGTTACCGTTGTTCGAGCATACCGATACAAGGGCCTGGATCGAGACCTGGAACAAGTTTGAAGCACTCGGTGCAGAGCTGGTGATACCGGGCCATGGTGAACCGACCGACATGGCGACGGTGAGAAAGTACACCCGGGATTACCTGGTGTACCTGCGCGAGAAGATCGGCGAGGTCATCGAGAATGGCGGTACCTTGCAGGATGCCTACGAGATCGATCAGTCGCCCTACATGCATCTGCCAACCGCGGAGTTTCTGGCAAAGCGCAATGCCGGGCAGGTGTTTCAGAGTATGGAGTTCGATTTTTAGTTTGTACCCTGCAATCCCGGGGATTTGTATTCTTTTCATGTGTTGCTAATCAGGAGGTGTTGTGATGTCCATGGTTAAAGTGATCGAGGTTATTGCTGAATCGAAAAAGTCATGGGACGAGGCGGCACAGAATGCCGTCAAAGAAGCGTCCAAGTCGGTGCGTAATATCAAGTCGCTGTATGTGCAGGAAATGCAGGCTATCATAGAAGACGGGAAAATCAGCAGGTACAGGGTGAATGCCAAGATTTCCTTTGTGATTGATTAAAGCAGCCTGTCATGAAGTTGGTTGTCGTTCGATCAGGCCGCAGCGCCTCTCGTCTGCGCTGCGGCATTTTTAACAGGGTACGCTAAATCAGCTTCCCTGGTCAGAGAAATTTCTTCGCCATACCCAGCAGGCCACCGGCACTGTCGAGTAATGAACCGCCACTGCTTGATTTGTCGATAATCTGCGGCAAGGCAGCTTTCAGGCCATCCAGTAACGAACCTTCATCGGTGTTGAGTTGCGAGGCCATTTCGGCAATCCTGTCGTTGCCGACGACTTCCCGGACCTGCTCGGTTGATATGTCTTCATTATCGCCATCACCCAACCAGGACTCGGCGATTGCGCCCAGCCCCTTGCCCTGCATGGCGGCGACGATTCCGTCGAGACCTGATTTCCCGCCACTGCCTGATAACAGGCCGCCCAGCGCCCCTGTGACAGCCCCTGAGTCTGCGCCACTACCGAGTTTGCTGGCCAGTAATTGTGTGCCAAGTTTCATAAGATCCATGATGTCATTCTCCTGCTATTAGGTTACGAGTTAAGAAATCGGGGCAGCGCGCATGGCACTGCAGTCTGTCGTGCCGTGATTCGAGTCTTGTTGTTCCTTCACCGGAACGCCGGACTCATCGGTTTTCATTGCGCGTCCGGTCTGGGCGCTGGTTCTTTCCATCAGACCCCGCTGTTGTGCCGGTCCTGGTGCTGGAAACGCCAGGTGGTCGTCACGGCGTAACTAATGATAGAGGGTTACGTGTGTAAGGCAAGACAGTGTTTGTAAATCAATGTGACGAACGCTGCGGGAAATACCGGAAATTGATTAAACCGGAATGCGCGTAACATTTGTTTACATTGTTGCAATCATGCTTAACACAAAATGCCGGTCGTCAGCTTGTGTTCGCGACGGGCATGCGGTGAAATTATCAGCACATGTACATTGCAAACTCTGGAACTGCTGTTTGAGCATGCCGGTAGAAACAAGATATGTCACTGCCAAAGACATAATAAATCATTGCTGGCGGTGATTGTCGCAAGTGATGCATAGAGTATCCGTACCAGCCTGCAGGCTGGTACGGACATAACTGCCAGACTCAAAATTGACTTAACGATAGGGAGAAAACAATGTTGGAAGAATTCAAGAAATTTGCCATGCGCGGTAATGTTGTCGACATGGCCGTGGGTATCATTATCGGTGCAGCATTCGGGAAGATCGTCAGTTCACTGGTCAGTGACGTCATCATGCCGCCCATCGGCAAGTTGATGGGCAATGTCGATTTCAGCAGCCTGTTCCTCAACCTCGGTGCCGTTCCCTATGAAACACTGGCGGCTGCCCAGGAAGCCGGTGCACCGACCATCAATTACGGCACCTTTATCAATACCGTGATCAATTTTCTGATTGTTGCCTTTGCCATCTTCATGGTGATCAAGGGCATGAATTCACTGAAAAAGACTGAAGAAGAAGTACCGGCCGAACCGACGACCAAGGAATGCCCGGAATGTCTTTCCGAAATACCGGTCGCTGCCAAACGTTGCAAGTATTGCGCGTCTGCCGTGGTATCCGGCTAGATTCCCGCCTGTCGGGCGCTTGTGAAATCATAGAAGGAGAAAGATATGGCACGTGGAATTCACTCTATTGAAGGCGTTGGACCCCGCTACGCCGAGATTCTGAAGGGCGCGGGGATTTCCAATATTGAGCAATTATTGCAAGCCGGTGCGACCGGCAAGGGACGTGAGGAACTGGCGCGCAAAACCGGACTCAGCAGCAAGCTTATCCTCAGGTGGGTCAACATGTGCGACCTGTTCCGGGTTCGCGGCGTGGCCAGCCAGTATGCAGAACTGCTTGAGGCGGCGGGTGTCGATACGGTTAAGGAACTGCGTAACCGCAATTCGGAGAACCTGGTCGAGGCCATGAGCAGGGTGAATGCCGAGAAACAACTGGTACGCACCTTACCCAACAGCAAGCGGGTCGGTGGCTGGATTGAGCACGCCAGGAGCTTGCCACCGGTCATTACCTACTAACCCTGTCGAGCTGTTTGCAGAGGAAGTCATGATGAAAAAATTACATTGCTTAATCGCAGGCACCGCCATGATCGTTGCCGGTTGTGGTGACGAGGAAGCGACGCTCTCTGCTGAAAACACGGCTCGGTCTGCATCGCAGGAATCAGCAGAACTGGTCAGCAGTAGCGCTGAAATGCCCGGGGAGACTGTTGACCAGGCTGTGATCACTGACATAGTGGCTGCCGAAGCGGCAAACGGTACGACAGCCGAGAGTGTGGAACCGGTCGCTGAGGCACTTGATACGGCCAGTCAGGGTGCGAGTGATGTTGCAGCGGGTGCCGTTGCGACGGCTGCCACCGCAACCGCGGAGAAGCTGCAGGGAAAAACACCGGCAGCAATACCCGGGCCTGCTGCTGACGGGATGGCGAATGTCGACCTCACCCTGGGCAAGGATATCTATGTCAGGAGCTGTTTCGCCTGTCATGGTACCGGCGCGGCCGGTGCACCGAAGCTGGGTAACGCGGAGAGCTGGACGCCACGGATCGCGCAAGGGATGGAGGTGATGGTCGGGCATGCCATCAATGGTTTCCGTGGTAGCAGCGGTTATATGCCGGCAAAGGGCGGTGCCAGTACTTTAACGGACGAAGAGGTCACAGCGGCGGTTGCCTACATGGTGTCGATTATCAAAATGGCGAGCGCACGCCGCTGATCGCGGAGAAAAGATGCCGGCTGGCCCGGTATCAGGTCTGTGCCGGCAGCACCAGGCAAAAACGCGAACCCTGGCCTTCGCTGCTCTGTACCTCGATACGGCCGCTGTGTGCCCTGGCGACGGCGTGAACAAAGGCCAGGCCAAGACCGGCGCCTGCCTGCGCCGGCCGGTTCTTGCGATGCATGCGCTGGAAGCGATCGAACAGGCGCGGTAACTCGGCGGCAGAGATGCCTTCTCCCTCATCGCTGACACAGCAGTGCCACTCATTCCTGTGCCGCGAGAGTTGCAGTTGCACGGCGCTGTTCGGCGCACTGTATTTGATGGCATTGCCCAGCAGGTTGACCAGTGCGCGTTCAAGCAGGCTGCCTTCCCCGTGCACCCAGGCTTCTTCAGGTGTGATGTCGTTTCCGAGTCGTATGGATTTCAGCCGCGCATGTTCCCACACCTGTTCCATCGCATTCATGGCGACTGCCACCAGATCGAGTTCAGTCATTTGTAACTGACTGGTGCTTTCAACGCGAGCCAGCTGCAGGAATTGTTCGGCCAGCTCCAGGGTTTTCCCGGCGTGTCTTTGCATGCGTGTCAGCAGATCATGGACCCCCTCGCCGCTTTCCTTCTTCTTCGCAAGTTCAAGCAGTGCCATCATGGATACCAGCGGCGAGCGCAGGTCGTGGGAAAGAAAGTTGAGCAGTTCGTTGCGCTTGTTCTCGCTGGCCTTGAGTGCAGTAATGTCGGAAAAATTCAATATCAATCCGGCGTGCTGCAGCGTTTCCCGCGACAGGGGTGCGACTTGTACCAGTAGCTGGCGACCCTTGTGATGTCGCACATCAACCTGTATGCGTGTATTTTCCAGCAGCGAGCGGCGCAGCAGCTCCACCCAGTTATCGGTATCCTGTATTTGCAGATCCTTGAGCAGCGTCATCAGCGGCAACCCTTCAAGGCTGGCGTCATCCTGGCCACGGAGATACCAGCCGGCACGCGTATTGGAGAGTATTATCTCTCCCAGTGCATTGGTAACCACCACGCCATCCGCCATGTTCGAAAGGCTGTCATCGACCAGGCGACGTAACTCGCGTAATTGTGCCGTGGCCTGCTGCACCTGCTGGATGCGGGCCTGCACCACCTCATACGTCCCTCGCGCAGTGGCCTCTCCTGGTAACAGAAACCTCTGTCGCAACTGTTCAAGTATGGCCTGCTGTTGTGCGTCCGGGGGCAGGGGTGACTGCCAGTGCAGTCCCAGGTACTTGCGCTGGCCCTGATGGTTGAGGGCCGTCCAGAGATCATGATCAGCACTGGTCCAGCGGTCCGCGGGTATTCCGGTTGCGACTGCCTGTGGTGCCGTGCCGTCGTGGCTTTCAATGCGGCCATCCTCGCTGACAAGGCTCCAGCCCTGCAGCGGCAGTATGTCCTGCAGGAACTCAAGACTGTGCTCGAGCGAGGGGGTTTGCTCGATGCCGAGCTGTGCCTGCTGCTCCTTCAGCTGGTCGAGTTCCTGGGTCAGGTAACGCATCGCCTGTTCAAGTCTTCGCCAGCTCCAGAGTGGATAGCTTAATGCGATCGCAAGCAGGGCGGCGGTGGGTGGAAACCAGAATTGCAGGGTGACCAGCAGCGCACCGGTGGCGGCGAGGGTGGCAAGCAGCAGGCTGAGGGTGACCAGCAGATTGGTGCGCGGCGCCATGTAGGGGAACAGCAGCAAGGGCAACAATGCCAGCAGGCCCGTTAATGCAAGCTGCCAACCCGTGGCAAGCGGGGTGAGGTATATCCCCTTGAGCAGGGCATCGAGAACATTGGCGTTGATTTCAACGCCGCTCATGGAGTGACTGAACCCGGATACCGGCGTGGGTAATGCATCACCCAGCCCGGTTGCTGTCGCGCCAATCAGCACATACTTGTCTGTGAAGGTACCGGGCGAGTAGTTTCCCTGCATGACTTGTGCGAAGGATATCTGCCGGAAATGCCCCGGCGGTCCGGCAAAGGGTATCAACAGGGGTTGCGCGCGTGCCCACACCATCATGGATTCGGCTGTCTCGACAGCCCCGGCCGTTGCCGGCTGCGGAAATAACGGCGTCTCGGCGGCGATGCCCATCAGCGCAATGCCCAGGTGTGGCCAGTGCGGAGAACCCAGTCCTTCATGCAGGTACAGCCGGCGTGCAATGCCGTCAGGGTCGAGTTCCACGTGCACATGTCCGAGTGCGGCAGCCTGCTTGCCCAGTAACGGCAGTGGCGGGATTTCCAGCGGGGTGGCCCCGAGGCGCGGTTGCTCCATGAATACCGGGAGTGCGACGCGTCCGCTCTCACGGATTTCGTTGGCAAACCGTGCATCGCCCTCCGGGTCACCGAGGTCGGGTTCGGCAAAGATAATATCGTAGGCGACCGCGCGTGGCCGGTCTTCGGAAACCTTTCTCAACAGGTGGGCATGTACCTGGCGTGGCCACGGCCAGCGGCCGAACTGCGACAGGCTGTCCTCGTCAATGGCAATGATGATGATATTTTCTGCTGCCGGCCGGGACCAGACGCGCAGCTGCGCGTCGTAGATCGTCTGGTCCCAGCGCCATAACCAGTGCTGCTGCTGGCACAGCAGGGCGAAACCCACCAGCAGAAACGCAAGTGTGATGTGCTCGGGCAGCGCCCGCTTGCGTTTGCTGCGCGGCATTACAGCAGCTGGGGAATAAACACGAACAGAAAAGGCCGATAGTAGACAGGTGGCACGCTGATTGAATAGGTCATGCTATAGGGCCAGGTGGTGGTATGTACATCCACTATTTGTGCGTGGAAGTAATACTGTCCCGTTGCCGGGCGGGGAATCACTGCATGCGGCGTTGTGACCGTGCCTTCACTCACAATGTCGGCAAAATCCGGATCGCTGGCCAGCTGGTAATGATAGCGTGCGGCACCGCCGACGGCTTGCCAGTGAAAGGCCATTTCATATTCATTAATCTGCAACGGGTCCGCTGTCGGGTCGACGAGTACAGTCGGTTGCGGGCGGTCGGCGACTGTGAAGGCATGCATCGCATCGAGTCCCTCCAGCCTGTCTTTGTCGATGGCACGTATACGCAGGACATAGTCACCGTCAGGCAGGTCCATCGTGGTGGCTGCCTGCGCTGTAGTGCTGTCTGCCAGCAGCCGCTCGAACTGGCTGCTGGCGGCCACCTGAAAGCGGTAGGCTGCGGCGTTCTCGACCGGCGCCCATTGAAACTGCAGGGGCGTTCGGTCAAGCAGCGCGGGCAGGGTGCTCAGGTCCGGGGCCGCCAGTAATTTCCGCGGTGGCTGTGGCGGTTGACCGGCCTCGGCGATGATGCCGAAACCGCTTGGCACCAGTTGGCTGGCACCTGCGCCGCTGACGCTGACCTTGCCTTCGATGACCTCGCTGCGCGCAACCGGCCTGTCCGTCTCTGCGCTGACGCGGAACTGTGTGCCACGCACGGCGGCGACGGCGGCCGGCGTAATGATGTTGTAACGGCTCCCCGGTCCCTGGCCGGGCTTTACCCGGGTATCAACACGCCCACCCTGCAGACGTATGCGGGTATCGACCATGCCGGTTGTACCGTATGCACTGAGACTGTCCATTTCAACGCGACTGTCAGACAGCACCAGTAATTCAGAGCCGTCGGCAAAGCGAATACTGAGGTTGCTGTCTGGCCCGGTCTCGATCCGGTCCCCGGTATGCAGGGGTGTATTGACTGTCAGCGGCCGGGTACTGCCGTCGAGCGCACTGACAAGGCTGGCCTCACCCTGAAGGCTTACAACCGCCGCGGTAGCCGGCTGGTGTTTGAGCCAGGCGACAGGAAACTTCAGCCGGGTGCCCGGTGTAATCTGCTGTGGATCGGCAATAGTGTTATGCCGTTGCAATGCGTCCAGGTACTTCATGCTGCTGAGGTGGGTTTCGCTCAGAGTCCAGAGCGTGTCGCCGGGACGAACGGTGTAGATCCAGTCATTGGCCACGGCCGCAGCGTGCAACAGTACCAGCAGTGCTGCTGCTAACAGGGTCGTTATGTGTTTCTGCAGTCGCTGTTGCGTCGCGTTGTTGTTATGTGTCATTTCACGCCTCACAGTGGGGCTGCCAGAGTGTAGCAGGGTATCCGGGATATCATGCCGTTTTGGTGGCGGGCAGCATCTCCAGGCGGTAACCATGGTTGTAAATGGCATTCAGGCGTACCCCGTTATCGGGGTGAATGCCGAGCTTGTTGCGTATCCGGCTGATATGGGTGTCGACCGTGCGAGTGCTCAGATCGCTGCTGGTGCCCCAGATGTTTTCAAGCAGGTAACTGCGTGACAGCAAGCGTCCCGGATTACGAAACAGCAACAGCGCGAGCTCAAACTCCTTGTTGGTCAGTTCCACGGTGGCCGTGCCGGTCCTGACCCGGCGGTTGCTGATATCGAATTCGAAGAGCCCCTGTCGCAGTATGCTTTCCTGTTCAGCCAACGGCTGACTGCGGCGCCCGAGGGCTGAAATGCGCGCCAGGGTTTCCTGTTGCTTGACCGGCTTTGTCATGTAGTCGTCTGCACCGTGTTGCAGCGCATAGACAATGTCTTCCTCGTGGTCCCGGCTGGTTACGAACAGCACCGGGATGCGCCAGTCGAGGTGTTCGCGCACCCATGACAGGACCTCCGGACCCGTGGTATCCGGCAGGTTCCAGTCAACCACCAGCAAGTCAAATGTTTCGCGTTTCAGGGCCGTCCTGAATTCGCTGCCGGAACCAAAATCCCGGCAGTCATGGCCGACCTCGGTTAGCCATGACTGCATCAGTTCGACCTGGTCTGTATCATCCTCCAGAACGGCTATGCGCACGGATCCCCCTTGATAGACGTATTTATCACTATATAAAGATATTTCCACAGATGAGGCCTTGAGAACAGGAGAATTTGTGAACAATTGTGACGAGGGGATACGAAAGGTCTTCATCTGGCTTAAGATAGACCCGGTAAAAGCCGGCAGGAGGTTGCGGCGGCCTTATGGGGCGACGGGCCACCATGGCAATGTGCATTGTCGACTGGAACCCGGGCGCCCTGTGTGCCGGTCTCCTGTACCGGTGCTGTGCGGACTGCCTTGTAACAGGTGGTCCGGCTGCCTGTACTTTATATAATTTCGTGTATTGCCCAGGAGGGTGTTGAGGATGAACAAAATAATCAATGTAACGGTAGCCGCGGGTACCTTGTGGTTGGCAGGCAGTGCAGCGCTGGCGGCCGACTGGTCAAAATATCTCGACACCGTCAAGGGCGCCGCGGAGACGGCGGGCGTGTCCACGTCCGATGTGGGCCTGACAAACACAGAAATGGTGGCAGGTCTGAAGGAGGCGCTGGCCAAGGGAACGCAGTTTGCCGTGGACAAGCTCGGACAACCGGGTGGTTTTCTGGATAACAAAAAGGTCCGCATTCCCATGCCGGAGAGCCTCTCCTGGGTAGAGTCGTCGTTACGTACCCTGGGCCAGGATGAGCTGGCCGATGAATTCATTGGCACCATGAACGAGGCGGCCGAGCAGGCGGTACCCGAGGCGGCTGACATCTTCGGTGAGGCCATCCAGAACATGAGCGTGGAAGATGCGCAGGCAATATTGACCGGTCCGGATAATGCCGCGACTGAATACTTTCGTACCAACACGGAAACCGCGCTGACCGACAGGATGCGGCCCATTGTTGAAGCGGCAACGGCGAAGACCGGGGTGACGGCCGCCTATAAAAACATGATGGCGAAGGCCGGCGGACTCGGCGGGATGCTGTCAGGCAGTGGCGGTGCGACCGATATCGACGGCTACGTTACCGGCAAGACCCTCGATGGCCTGTTCGTGATGATTGCCAGAGAGGAGCGCAAGATTCGTACGGACCCGGTGGCGCGCAGTACCGAGCTGATGCAGAAGGTCTTTGGCGCCTACAAATAGGGCGGGCAGGTCTGCATTGGCAGCAGTTGCCTGCTCCTGCAGATAGAGCAGCATCGCGGATGCAATCAGCACCTGCACTCATTGACACACCAGCAGGTGCGCAGTGCATGCGCGAATTAATCACCGTCATTATTCGCGCATGCACTGCGCGCCTACGGTGCAGGAATTTGTCTGTTTCCAGCCGTGTAGTAGTCCCGGCATTCGAGTTCGCGTCCCCTGACAACACGCTGCCCTGTCAAGGGGCCGCGAGTCTCGGTCACCACCGTGCACTGCCCCTCCTGGTGATGGTCGTCATAGAAGTACACCACCACCCAGTCGCGGGTACGCTTCAGTTCATGGGCACGCGCGGTATTCGAGTACAACACGGTAAAATGCCATGTATCGCGGTGGCTATGCAATATCGGCAACCAGGCCTTGCCGTCCGGGTTGAAACGCCTGGGTGCGATCAGGGGCAGGGATCCTTGCTCCGCCTGCCGACGATATTCCGCATCGACCTCCAGCAGGGTCATGACCGACGGCTCATTTCCTGCCGCCAGCCGTGGCGGACGGCGTGTCCTGCCCAGTAATGCGGTCAGCGCATTGCGGATGCCGGTGATGCGGCGCTCCCCCATGCCCCGCACCGTCTTCAGCCGCCCGTCCCAGGCGGCGGCCTCCAGGGCCTCGAGTGTGTCGATATGCAGGGTCTCGTGGATTTGCTCTGCCGTCCTTGGCCCGATGCCGGGTACTGTCTGGAAGAGCTGCACCGGATCGAGCGTGCCGCGCAAACGCTCCAGCTGCGTCCAGCTGCCGGTGGTGAGCAATTCCTGTATGGCGCTGGCAATGCCCTTGCCGATGTTCGGCAGTTTTACCAGACCCGCACTGCCTTCTGCCACGACCAGTTCCCGGATATCCTGTGAAAGTCTCGAGACGGTTTCGCTCGCACGGCGATAGGCCGTGACGCGAAACGGGCTGGCGCCCTGTTGCTCAAGCAGGTCGGCTGCCTGAGCAAGCTTCATGGCGATTTGCTGGTTCGGTGTTGTTGGCATCTTGTATGAAAGTTTAGCAGCTAAACGATGAGCTGATCGTTATCCATGTGTCTGTCATTCATGGCGCAAAGGCGCAAACAAAAGTGCAGGCAGAACACTGTCTGCAGGGTGCGCTCCGCGCACGCTGCCTGGATTCATTGCAATAATCAGGGTGAGTGGTGACCTGGATGACCCCGTTATTTCGTCAGCTCCTCGATCAGACGCCGGGAGCGCGCATGGTGACTGCCTTGCCAGTAGATTTGCCCGCAGTCGGGACAACGCATGAAGGACTCGAAGTATTTCCGCGTCTTCGGTTCCAGCCGCTCTTCAATGGCCTGCTTCTCAACCACCTGCAGGATGCCATTGCAGCGAGTGCAGCGCTTGAACGGCGCAACCAGCCGGTACAGGTCGAACCGGGCCAGTACCTCCTTCACCTGGAGCCTTGGCCGTACCGCACGGACAAAATAGCCGCGGCTAATGATCCTGCGTTGCAGCAGGGCCCGGTCCCGTGTCAACACGGTGCGTTGTTCCCGGTCCGCAATCGTGGCGATGGTCTCGTCGTCATAATCATTCTGATAGAGACAATCAAAGCCCAGTAATCGCAGGTAACGCGCCAGCCTGCCAAGGTTGCTGTCCAGCACAAAGGCAGGTGAGCGCAGCGGTGCCGGTCGCAGGCGCTGCAGCGGGCTCACATCGAGACTCTCGAACACCGGGTAGACGCTGATGCGGTCGCCGTCCTGCACGATGTAGGAGAAATCCACCGATTGGCCATTGACCAGGATGATGTCCACTTCCGTGTGCGGTACGCCAAAGGACTCGATCATATCCTTGACCGAGGCGCGCCGGTCAAAGGCATGCGGGATGTCGACCTTGCGCAGTGCGGGCGCCAGAAAATCATTCAGCTCCTCGTAGAATCGCAACTGTACCCGGGACATACTTTACTCTACCGTGCAACAGCGCCACGGACAAAACGTAATCATGATTTAGTCAGACACCTGAACGCTATGCGGGCTAAACTATTAATAGATCAATGCTAACGAAGGAGTAGATCATGCCTGTGAACAGTAACAACCCCGCACGTGCGGGTGATCCGGAAATACCACCGGGAAATCCGCCCGAGGCGCCGCCACCCGACGTGCCACCAGGTATCCCGCCACAAGGCCCACCCGAGACAACGCCGGAACCGCCCATTGAAATGCCCCCCGGGCAACCCGTTGAAGTGCCGTCAGACGTGCCAAACGAGATCTGAGGCGTTCCAATCCTGCAGGGCAGCTGTTACAGGTGTGTCTGGCCTGTGTGATTCAGTCCAGGGTCACGGTGCGCGTCGCTCGATCGCCCAGCCATCCTCGTTGATTGTGTACACAAAGCGGTCATGCAAGCGGCTTTCGCGCGCCTGCCAAAACTCGATTTCAAACGGCGTTACACGGTAGCCACCCCAGAAGGAGGGTAGCGGTATCTCCCCCCTGGCGAACTTGCGCTTGATCTCATCGACCTTGGCGTCCAGCAGCGAGCGTGACGAGATTATCTGGCTCTGGGGCGAGGCCCAGGCGCCAATCTGGCTGCCACGGGGGCGCGAGGCGAAGTATTTCATTGATTCCGCGGTCGGGATCTTTTTGGCGATGCCGCTGATCTTGACCTGCCGACCCAGCGCGACCCATGGAAACAGCAGCCCAACCTTGCGATTGGCCTCAATCTGCTGTGCCTTGGCGCTTTCGTAGTTGGTGAAGAAAACGAAACCTGCCTCGTCGTAGAGTTTCAGCAGCACGGTACGTATCCATGGCTGGCCATCGGTATCCACGGTGGCCAGGCTCATGGCATTGGGTTCGGGGATACCGGCGTCGATGGCCTGCTTGTACCAGAGCTCGAACTGCTTGATCGGATCCGGGTTGAGTGCATCGCGTGCAAGTCCTTGCGACATCCATTGCTTGCAAAGCTTTTCGTGCCTGGTGGTCATGGGGAGACAATACTTGGAAGAGCGGAGCGAATAAAGGTTTCAGTGATAAAGTTGCCAGCATCGCCGTATTTTAAGGGTATTTATTCGATTAAGAATACAGGGTCTGTCATGGGTGGTGCTTACTTAATCAGTGTCATAAGTATATAAAGTACAATTGGCCACGGAAATACACGGAAATACACGGAAATACACGGAAAAACGAGGAAAAATAAATTGTCTTACCAAAAATAGTTCCGTGTCCTTCCGTGTGTTTCCGTGGCAAGGTCCTTAAGTAAGTTCCTTACGGGGCTGTCGATTTCTGGCATCATTCGAATACCATGGCCGAGTTTATCAAACCCTCCCGGACGCTGGCATCACTCGCCGGTCGTGCGATTGCGGATTTCAGCATGATCCGCGACGGCGACCGTGTATTGCTTGGCCTGTCGGGTGGCAAGGACTCGCTGTCGCTGCTGCATATCCTGCATTACCTGCAACAGCGTGCGCCGGTAAAGTTCGACCTGGCGGCGATGACGGTGGACCCCATGGCAGGAGATTTTGATCCGTCGACGATGATTCCGTACCTGCACGAACTCGGTGTTGAGTACCACTATGTGCGCAAGCCCATACTGGACATGGCAAAGCAGCACATGGGCAGAAAATCCTACTGCGCCTTCTGCTCGCGCCTGAAACGCGGTTTCATGTACCAGACGGCGCGAGACCATGGCTGCAACGTGATTGCGCTGGCGCAGCACCTCGATGACCTGGCGGAGAGTTTCCTGATGTCGGCCTTTCACGGTGGCAGGCTGCAGACCATGAAGGCGCACTACATCAACGATGATGGCGATCTGCGCATCATCCGGCCGCTGGTCTACGTGCGTGAACGGCAGACCCGCGATTTCGCACAGCATAACGGCCTGCCGGTGATTGCCGACTCCTGTCCCGCCTGTTTTTCGATGCCGACGCAGCGCCAGCACATGAAGACATTACTGGCTGCTGAAGAGATGCAAAACAAATTGTTGTTCAAGTCGTTGCTGACCACGCTCAGGCCGTTGATGAGTGACGGTCTCGCCGGGGCCAGGGCAGGAAGCGACATACAGTAAGCAATCATCACGATTTCCATTACACGAGGCAGTATGGATATACCCGCCGACCTGTTGCCCGGCAGTTACCTGTGGAGTACGGCAGCCATCTACGTGCTGTTCCTGGTTGTTGCCCTGCTGACGGCCCCCTGGTCGAAAATCATCGATAACGAGGCATCGCATGTCTATTTCGGTGCCATTATCCTGCTCATTGTGCTGTGGATCATGCGTGGTGGTATCCAGCGTGGCTTTGACTATCATTTGCTCGGGGCGACGTTCCTTTGCCTCATGTTCGAATGGCAGTTCGCGCTGTTTGCGATCAGTATCGTGCTGGCCATCACGACCTGGCAGGGCCCGGCCGGATGGCAGGCCTTTGGCATCAATGCGCTCATCATGGGTGTCGTGCCGGTACTGTTTACCCGCCTGTTCCTGTATGTGTGCCAGCGCAAGCTGCCACACAATTTCTTTATCTATGTGTTCGTGAATGCGTTTCTGGCGGGGGCACTGTCGATACTGCTGGCCGGTCTCGCAAGCGCATTCATCCAGCATCAGGCCGGAGTGCATCCGGTTGACAGCATCGGCAATAATTTTCTGCTGATCCTGCCAATGTTAATGTTCGGCGAGGGATTCCTGAACGGCGCGGTGATCTCGCTGGTGGTGGCCTTCAAGCCCCGCTGGGTGGCGACATTCCACGATCACTGGTACCTGCAGGGCAAGTAGTCACCCGCAAGTCAGGATCCTTGTCTGGCGCAGCACCCACGGGGACACAATGTTCAGCAGCGTCGATGTCATCATGGCGCCTTGAACAGGCGCAGTATTTACATGGCGCCCTGGAGCGCGGCAGAAGATAACAGCTGCAGGCCGGTCTAGATTCCGCTTTCAATCCATTTGCGGATACGATTGGAATCACCGAAGGGTGTCAGCTTGCCGAAGGAGTTGAGTAGTACGATAGTGAGTGGTTGATCGGCAATCTCCGTTTGCATCACGAGGCAGCGACCGGCCTCGTTGAGATAACCGGTCTTGCTCAACTGTATGTCCCAGTCCTTGTTTTTCAGCAGGCGGTTGGTGTTGCTGAAACGCAGTTCGCCGCGACCCTTGTAGGGGTAGACACTGGCTGAGCGGGTCGTGGTCGCCTTGCGAATCAGCGGGTAGCTCATGGCGGCACGCACCATCTTACCCAAATCGCGGGCGGAGGCGACATTCCCTGCATCCAGTCCGGCGGGATCATTGAAGTGGCTGGAATGCATGCCAAGCGAGTCGGCCTTTTTGTTCATGGCCTCGACAAATGCCGCCTTGCCCTGTGGCCAGGTGCGGGCGAGGGCCGCGGCAGCCCTGTTTTCAGAGGACATCAACGCCAGTTTCAACATCTGCCCGCGCGTGAGGGTGGCACCGTACTGCAGACGTGAACCGGTCAACTGGATGAGGTCACGGTCTTCCTTGGTGATGGTGATCTTCTCCTGCATATCCAGGCCACTATCGAGGATAACCATGGCGGTCATGAGCTTGGTGATCGAGGCGATGGGTTGTGCCTCGCTTGTCTGCTTTGCATAGACGGCATCACCTTGCTCGTCCAGAATCAGTGCCGCGCTCGACTTGAGTTGCAGTTTTTTCGGATTCAGTGATTCCCAGGGTGACTCTGCAGCGGTTTGGCCGCTTGCGGGGCCGGTCTCCAGCTTTGCCAGCTGGGTGGCATTTTCCGCGGCCATGCCTGTACCGGCAATAAGGGCAAGCGATAGACAACAGGGTAGGAGAAATTTTTTCATGATCCACATCACCATCGGCCGATATGGGTGCGTACTTTGACCGAAACGTGTGTTGAATGCAATTAGAAGTTTATTGAGCATGTAACCGCAAGTCTGTGTCTGCCATCCCGTTTTGAAAAATCGAACATGGCTCCCGGGCGGCCAGGGTGCCATTTCGACCGGGTGATGTTGAATGCGAGGCCCCGGTTGTGATGCAATAGAGCGGTATGCACAAGCTGAAACAACAATTACAACAGCTGGCAATCATTCTTTCAGGACTGGGTGTGCTCGCTGCCTGCACCGTTCAGCCTGCGCGCATTCCGCCCGGCAATATCCCCATGGCTGCTTCACCCACCGTGCTCGTGGAGGAACATGTAGACGAGGTGATCGATGACCTGAGCGAGGATTACTCGCTCGATGACAGCAGCCGGCACTACTATGAGTTGCTGCACCTGTTGTCAACACTGGCGACGGCATCGGGAACCCTTCCCGATGACTGGCAGGTTTACCTGTTCGATGCGCCTGATATTGCGGATGTGCGTGCAATCCAGGGCAACACTATCCTGGTCTGGTCGGGTATTTTTGACCTCGTCGACGGTCCGGACGAGTTTGCCGGCCTGCTGGCCTGTGAAATGGCCCACGGCCTGGCGCGCCACACGGATCCGGTTGCATTCAACATGGGCTCGGAGCTGATGTTCGGTGTGACGGATATTGCCGCCAGTATCGGCATCATGGTTCTCACGCAGGGCATGGTGGCGGTCAGCGGCACAGGTATGACGCGCTGGTTGTATGTTGAAGCCGCTGATCTCGATGAGCTTGACCGCGTATACGACGAGCAGCAGGTCGAGGAGATGGCTGAAATCGCACTACTGATTCTTGCGAGTTCGGAATATGCGCCCGCGGGGCTGCTGCAGTTCTGGCGCCGTGCCGGCTCGGACCCCGATTTGAGCACCCGTCTGCAGCGACTGAGCCGTGAATTATCACCCGCGGAGCACGTCGCGGTACTGGAGTCGGCCATGGCGGTACTGCCTGCAGACGATGATGAGAATGTCCCGGGTGACGAGCTTGCCAGCCTGTCCATGGATTAGCACAGCATAACTCCTGCGAGGGAACACCCGCGCCGGGCACTACCTGTTTACAGTCGCTGGCTCTGGATCAGGGTCCACTGCATCAACTGGGTGATCATGGCCTCTGCATCCCGTTCCTGGTGACGGTACCTCAGCCATTCAACTGCCCAGCGGTGCCCCCAGGCGCTGGCATTGCTGTCACTCGGATTGTCTGGCACCTGCCGCGTGCCGGCGAGGTACAGAAACAGTGGCCGGGCAAGGCCGTGTACCGTGGCAACCATCCTGTCGGGATAACGCCACTTGCACAGACCACGTGTTGTGTAGCGGTCCGGGATGCTGCGCCGCCGGATGGGGCGTGGCGGGATGCGTCCCCAGTTACTCTCCTCGGCAGGATAGTCATTGCCTTGCCAGACATTGACCTTGATGCGGTATTTGTGTCGTGGCAGGGGTGGATCGCATGCCGTGGACATGTCGCGTGGCTTCCAGCAGGTACTCAGCGTGACGGGTGGACACTCGCCGCTGAGTTGTGACTGGTGCTGTGCGTCTGTCATCGGGTAGAGACGTACCCAGTCGAGTAACTGCAGGTCGTAGCCGGACAGTTTGTTGCGCACGAACTCGACGGCCTCTTCAGCGTCGGTCCTGTCGGTGACGATGAATGTGCTTTGCCCCATAGTGCAATAATAGGTGACTGCTGGTATTTTAACCAGTGATGCCGGCTATGGTATGGCGTCAGGCACTGTTAAGTGTGTACCATAGGTATATAGTATTTCGTAATTCCTGTTGCAGCGAAGGGCAGGGTCATGCCGCAGGATATACGTGATTGATATAATGAAACGGCAGCGCGGGTCGCTGTAATTGTGACTGTAAAAGAGGTAACCATGAACGACGGTGTGTCAGAACGGCTTGCGAAAATCAGTAACAGTGCTGTCTACTGGGCGGGGCTGGTGGTGATTGGTCTGTGTTTCGAGGGTGTGGCACTTTATTATCAGTACGTGCTGGAGCTGCAACCCTGCGTGCTGTGCATTCAGGTACGTATCTGGGTGATGGCATTGATTCTTGTGTCCCTGCTGGCTATCTGGATACGGCGCAACGCGTACCTGAACCTGCTGGCACACATGTTGACAGTCGTGATTGCAATTGGCCTGCTCGAACGGTCTTACCAGTTGCTGGGCACGGAACGCGGCTTTACGTATAGTGATTGTGGTCTTGATCTGGGTATGCCGGCATGGTTTGCCCTCGATAGCTGGTTTCCGGCCATGTTCAAGGTGCAGACCTCGTGTGGCTACACACCGGAGCTATTGTTCGGCGTTACCATGGCTGAGGCGCTGATGGTGTCGTCGGTCATCCTCCTGCTGGTGAGTGCCGGCATGGTTGTGTCAGTGTTGCTGGGTTTTCAGTCCGGCAAGGCTACCGACAGCTTGTCCTGAGTATTTTCCTCGCTTTTCACGAGCGATTCCGGGTCCTGCCGGAGATACTTGCCAGTATTCCAGTAACTTACGGGTTGTCAGCCTGATGATGGCCGCTGTCTGCGCCTGTTGGAGGATGCGACTGGCCGGATTTTTTCTAAAGCTATCCTGAAGTCTCGCGATATCCTTGTATACACCTTAAAACAGGCCGTCCCCTGGCGGGCAGCCGACTCTTGCGGGGAGTTTCCTAACCATGAACATTGAACAATCCATTCTCAGGCGTCTGGGGTTTAACGAGAATCGCAAGGCAAGGAACCTGCTGCTGAAGCCCAGGCTGCAACTGAAGCTGGCCCTGTATGCCCTGATGCTATCGCTGGGTTTTCTGTTTATCACCGTTCTGTTTGGCAAAATATACTTCGAGCAAACCTATATCACCCTGGTTGAGAATACGACCCAGGCTGAATATGTTCAGGCCATCCTCAACCAGCAGGTGCACGACTTCAAATCCATGTCGCTACTCTTGCTGGCAGGATACATCGTCATGATGGTGGTACTGGTCGCGGTATATACCCATCGCATGATCGGACCTACCTTGCCGATCATGCGTCATGTCAGGGCATTGAAAGAAGGCTTCTACAGTCATCGGGTAAAACTTCGTCGCTATGACAGTTTTCAGGAACTGGCCGATGAGTTGAACGCACTCGCCGAAACGCTCGAAAAACGCAAGCAACAATAAACCTGCCTTATCGCTATCTGGTTCGGTGCCACGATCCGGGGTTCAGGGATCTCGACGAGCTCGAGTACCTACTCTGCGGGCCCGGCCGCTGTCATGTGAATGGCCTGCATGCGCGCCTACCGCTTTATCAGGAACAATTATAAAGTCTGTAGCGGATAGTATAAAATAGACCGCCTGACTTGCCCCTGGTGTGTCCGTAATCCTGCAATCCGTGAGTGATACTGTATGACGTATTCGTCGACTGTTCTGAAAGACATCATTATACCTGCTGCACAAGAAGAACTGTTGCCGCGTTTTGCCCGGGTGGAGCGTCAGCACAAACGGGACGGCAGTATACTCACCGAGGCGGATCTGGCGGTACAGTCCCGTATCGCCACGCAATTACTGCAAAGGTGGCCGGAAACGGTGTTTCTTGGCGAAGAGATGACGACCGCCGAGCAGACAGACCTGCTGGCCAGCGGGCAACCGGTGTGGTGCCTGGATCCGCTGGATGGCACCAGCAACTTTGCTGCCGGCATTCCCTATTTCTGTGTTTCGCTGGCCCTGTTACAACAGGGTGAGGTGTTGCTCGGGATGGTCTATGATCCGGTGCGTGATGAATATTTTACTGCCAGTCGCGAGCAGGGTGCGCGCTTGAATGATGCGCCGCTACGGGTGGAGCAAACAGGGCTTGAACTGGGTCAGACAACGGCACTGATTGATTTCAAACGCCTTGAGAAGGACCTCGCCACCCGCCTGGTGACGCAGATACCGTACGCCTCGCAGCGCAGTTTTGGTTCGGTGGCGCTCGACTGGTGCTGGCTGGCCGCCGGTCGCTGCCATATTTATCTGCATGGCCGCTCCAATATCTGGGACTACGCGGCCGGTAACATTATCTTTCATGCCGCCGGTGGCTATTCGTGTACCCTCGAGGGTGATGCCATCTTTACGCACGCATTGACGCCGCGCTCTTCAGTCGCTGCTGTGGATCAAGCGCTGTTCGAAGCCTGGACGCAGTGGCTGGGGATCACGGTTAAATAACGTTTGATATCGAGTGTCGGTATCGAATACCTGTAGGAGCGGCGTCCCCGCCGCGATTGTTTTTTGTTATGCCCCGAATCGCGGCGAGACGCAGCTCCTACAGTAAAATCAGCAATGAACGCAGCAGGCTATGCCGCGCAGCCTACCCAGAAGCTCATGTCCTTGTCGAGAAATTCCCGCCATGACATGTAGTGGGTACCGTCGCAGGAGAATGTCAGGCTGATGAGGCCGTTGAAAATATTAATCGACGCCGATCGCAGGTACAGCGTTTCATCGGCCATGCGCAACTGCCTCATGCCATTCAATACCTTGACGACATCCTTGCGTGGAATAACCGCCGCGTCCGGGTAGGGTGTTCGTGGATACAACAGGCAGATATCGGGATCACTCAGTGCCTCGTGGTCAAGGATGCGGTAGCGATACGGGTCCTCCATGAACCAGACGGTGGCGCGGCTGCTGGAGAAATGAATCACCGCCTGGAAAAGGCCGCGATCGGTAAACAGCTCTTGAAGGATGGCACAGGCGGGTTCCATGTTCCGGTCCATCAGGCTCTCGGTACGGTGCTGCTGGAATACCGTGCCGCGGATCGACGGGTCGCCCTTAATCTGAAGCCAGTCAATAGACTCTTCATAGCGCTCGATCGTGGCGGGCAGGTCACGCAGGTCAAAGTCGGCACCGATAAAGCCAAGCATCTCATCGTTGCGGCGCACGACTTGCAGGGCCGTCAGCGATGGCCGGTTGACCCGCAGGCTCAGGTAGGCATCGGAGAGCAGGAAACCCCAGGAGGGTACCGGTTCACGCATATAGGGACGGCCCGAGCGGTCACGACCAAAGTGTTCGGGGAGCAGTCCGCCGATGCCGACATTGTCGCTGATCTGGATGCCGTTGGTATCCATGGCATACAGAAACAGGCAATGGGGCACGGAGCGGAAACCATCGGTCAGGACAATGTCCAGGTCTTCGCGCGAACCCCATACATCTGCACATTGATCTGCCAGATCGGCAAGCGGCGGCGACAGCATCCCGGCAAGAGCGACACGCTGATGATGTATAGCCGTCTTCAGTATCTCGTTCATGCGCTGGAGTGTATACGTAGTTTCGCTACAAGGCTATGACAGTGCGAGAAAAATTCCCGCCTTTATTCCAGCCTGTTCTCGCGGCGCGCCATCCCTGGCAACGGTGTAAACGGACCGAGTGATTCGCGCCGCCACCAGTTGCCGGTTTGTTTGCGTTGTTCACTGTCGGTGAAATGGTATTCCCATGCATCAACCCGGATGAAACGCGGTGGTTCATCCGGAAAGGGATTGTGTTGCAGTAGTGCTGTAACGGTGGGCGAGTTCTCCAGCAGTGCCTCGAGGAAGTAGCCAAACCAGGGAACATGACGCGGGTGCAGGGTGACAAACCACATTTGCCAGTCCAGGCGCGGCTGGTGCGGGATAACAAACTGTGGCCGTTTATCCAGTCGGTCCGGCTTGTATTTAAAGCGGTAGGGTTGCCAGTCGAGACCGTCATGCGAACCCGATACCTCCAGTTCCACCCGGTGTATGGTCATGGTCGGAAAGACATGGTATGCGTTGGTAATACTGTAGACTGACGCGATTCTCATCGTGTCGCCGAGCCAGCCGGGTATGCGTTCACTGGTCGCCAGTTCGTAGGTCTTCAGGGTGCCGATGCTGAGCACGAAAAACGCAAGCATGGCGACGGCGTATTGCCTGGCATGGCTGATGCGCTGCGCTGCGGCTTCCCGCCAGCCCAGCAGCACCGGCAAATGGCCTGGCAGTACACGGCGCAGCGCCCTGTCATCGAACAGGAACAGGCACAGGATGATGGTCAGGAAGTTGATCCAGTTGTGGTTGCTGGTGAGGATGATGAGCACTTGCCAGAAAATGGTGATCCAGGCCGCGGCAAAGCGCCAGCGCCGTGGCAGAAACATCATGAACGGCACCAGGATTTCGATCACCAGTGTGGCATAGGTGCCGAAGCGCAGTAACCATTCCGGCAACTGGTGCACGTACCAGGCAATCGGGTTGGGTAACGGCTGCACCTCGAAGTAGGTATTCAGTGCCGTGCCATCGGGCCACGGCGGGTCGCCGCTGGTGAGTTTTGATATTCCCGACATGAAACGCAGTCGAAACAGCAACCAGCGGAATAACAGGATGACGACGCGTGATTGCGGGGTCAGGAAAATGGCAAGGAACCCGGTTTCCAGCAACAGGGCGTCCCACTGGAAGTTCAGAAACGGGTAGCTGGCGTGGAACAGCGACAGGTAGAGGAGAAACGCGACAATCAGCGCCGGCCGCGAGAAGCGCTGCCATATGATGAACAGGGCGGCGATGCAACCGGCGATGGCGGCGCCGTTCAAGGCGCTATCGCTGGCATTCAGCCAGAACAGTGTTGGCAGCCTGAAAAAGCGGTCATAGCCGTAGTCGGCGCTGAATTCCAGCAGCCGCTCGCTGATGGGCAGGATACCCTGGCTGCCTGCCAGTCCCTCGATCTGCACGCCAATCGAGGCAAAGGCGATCAGGTAGATGACGCCCAGCAGGCGCAGGAACACTGCAGAGACCAGGCGATATCCGTTATCTGTGTCAGCGCTCATCCATTCCCAAGCATAGACGAGTTGGTGCAAATATTTAAGCTGGTCGAAACTGGATGATAATGCTTTAATGCCGGTTTCAAATTCCGGCATACCCATGACCGTTAACCCCATCAACCCGTCACAGCAGGATCAGGTTGAGAATGCGACCCGTGACACTATTCAGCGTGCGGAGCAGCTGTTTGATCGTGAATTCCTGCTGCCGCGTATCCGCTTTGACCTGAGCGGCCGCATAGCCGGGATGTTCCGGGTGCGCCGGCAGCAGCGGGAGATCCGCTACAACCCGTATTTGTTTGCTAAATATTTTGACGACAATCTCGCCAACACGGTACCGCACGAAGTGGCGCATTACCTGGTATCCGAGTTGTACAAATGGCGCAATATTCGTCCACACGGTACGGAGTGGCAGGCCATTATGTGCAAGCTGGGCGCCGAACCGAGTGTGACCTGCCGCTATGACCTGAGTGGTGTGCCGCAGCGTCGGCAGCGGCGTTTTAACTATTCATGCAAGTGCAGCACCCATGCGCTCAGTGCCGTCCGGCATAACCGGGTACAGGGGGGGCAGGGCCGTTACACCTGCAGGCAATGCCGCCAGCCACTGGTCTATACGGCTTGATGCCCTTGCATCAGTCTGGCTGCACATACCGCGCCTGCCGTAACATCATCCGCAGCACTTTTTGTATTTCTTGCCACTGCCGCAGGGGCAGGGGTCGTTTCTGCCAATCTTGGGTGTTTCACGCCTGACCTGTCCGGGGCTGACCATCTTGCCATCGAAGAAATACCAGACGCCGTTGGTCTTGCGGAACTCGGCAAGTTCGTGATGTTCATGCTTTTCATTGTTGCGGCGGTAATACGCCTTGAATTCAACCGTGCCGGTCGTATCTGTTTCCGGGTTGCCGGTGACGTTGATGATTTCCAGTCCGGTCCAGTCGGACTCCTGCGCCCAGACGGTGGCGCCTGCCTCGTCATAATCGTTGCGCTGGCCGGGATGCAGCGTTTCTCGCAAATACGGCATCTCTACCATGGCAAAGGCGGAATAGCGTGCGCGCATCAGGGCTTCCGGGCCGGACGCCGGGCGAGTACCCTTGATCAGCGGTTCGCAACAGCTGTCATAGCTCAGGCCTGACTGGCAGGGGCAGGCAATGGCGTCATTCATACGGGATCCTGTCTGGAATAATTAGGTGTCGCTGTAGTTTAAATCAGCACGGCACTTCTATGTAGCAAGCCGGGATTTTAATTGCGTTTTACAATTTGTCCAGACGGCCTCTACCAGAATATGAGAATAACAGACGAAGAACGGGACGTACTCATCCTGAAATGGCGGGACAAGGCCCGCCGTGCCGGTAAAAAGAAACAGCCGCGCAATCTTTATGTCATCACGCTGAATCCGGAGGTGCTGTGGCGCCGCGAATTTCGCCATCAGAATCCCGGCTATATCGAGGGTATGCCCTGTGTCTATGTCGGCATGACCATCCATGAACCCGGTGACCGTTTTCAGCAACACAAGCTCGGTTACAGGAGCAGTAAATACCCGCGACAGTACGGTATTGAGCTGGCGCTGGAACTGATCGACGGCTTTGACGGCGCGGGACTCAGCGACGCGCAACAGGAAGCGGCCCTGGCCGACTGGCTGCGTGCCCAGGGGCTGGCTGTATGGCAGAACTGAGCATGCCGGAACTGCCGATCGATCAGCTGCTGCCGGAACTGCGGCAGACGCTCGCACGGCATCGCAATGCCGTGCTGCAGGCGGCCCCCGGTGCCGGCAAGACCACGCGTGTGCCGTTGGCCCTGCTGGATGCGCCGTGGCTGCAGCACAGGAAAATCATCATGCTGGAGCCACGCCGGCTGGCTGCCCGCGCCGCGGCGCGCTACATGGCAGCTTCACTCGGGGAGCGCGTTGGTGAGACGGTGGGTTATCGCGTGCATCTCGATAACAGGGTGGGCGCGGCGACACGCGTTGAGGTTGTGACTGAAGGGATCCTGACGCGCATGTTGCAGCAGGACCCGTCGCTTGAGGCAGCCGGCCTGGTGATCTTCGACGAATTCCATGAACGCAGCCTGGCGGGCGATCTCGGACTGGCGCTGTGCCTCGATAGCCAGTCGGCGTTGCGCCAAGACCTGCGCCTGCTGCTGATGTCCGCCACGCTGGATAGTGACGCGGTTGCACAGTTGCTGGGTGATGCGCCGCTGCTGAGCAGTACCGGCCGCAGTTTCCCGGTGACGCAACAGTACCGGCCCGTGCGGGCACATTTTGCACGCGAGCGCCGCGCGTTCTGTCACGAGGTCGCCCGCCAGGTAGTGGCTGCATTGCATGACGAGCAGGGCAGTATCCTGGTGTTCCTGCCGGGTGCCGGCGAGATTCGGCTGGTGCAATCGCTGTTACAGGCCGCGCCGCTGGATGACTCCGTGCTGCTGGCACCGCTGTATGGCCAACTGTCTGCACGGGCACAGGACGCGGCCATCCAGCCGGCAGCTGCAGGCAGGCGCAAGGTGGTGCTGGCGACGACGATAGCGGAGACCAGCCTGACTATTGAAGGTATTCGCGTGGTGATCGATGCCGGGCTCACGCGACAGTTACGTTTTGATCCCAACACGGGGCTGAGCCAGCTGCAAACCGTGCCGGTATCGCAGGCCTCTGCCGAGCAGCGCTGCGGTCGTGCCGGCCGTCTGCAGGCGGGTGTCTGTTACCGCTTGTGGGCACAGCAGCAGACGCTGCTGGCGCAAACATCCCCGGAAATACTGCAGGCCGATCTGGCACCGCTGGTACTGGAGCTGGCACACTGGGGTGTGCGTGATGTGAATCAGTTGCGCTGGCTGGATGAGCCGCCCGCCGCACACCTGGCGCAGGCCACGGTGTTGCTGCAGCAGCTCGGTGTACTCGATACCGCCGCCCGCATCACACGCCACGGCCATGACATGCTGCAGTTCGGTACGCATCCCCGGCTGGCGCACATGATGATCAAGGGACGGTCACTGGGCGCCGGTGCACTGGCCTGCGAGCTGGCGGCACTGCTGGGTGAACGGGATCCTTTGGCGACGTCCGGTGGACGTGACGCGGATATCACGCTGCGGGTTGAACTGCTGCGCGGTATCGGCAGGTCGGCAATCGTGAATGCCGGGCTGCTCAAACAGATTCGTGCTACCGCGGCCCGGTGGCAACGGCAACTTCGTTGTGTGCCTAATCCGCCGGATCACTCCGACCTGTCGAAGGCCGGCGTGTTGCTGGCCTTTGCGTATCCGGACCGCATCGCGCGGCGTCGTGCAGGCAGTGACAAGCGTTTTATCATGAGTAACGGACGCGGTGCGCTGTTCATCGAGGCGGAACCACTGGCAGCCGAGGACATGATCGTGGCGGCGCATCTCGACGGCAGCCGCGAGGCGCGTATTTTTCTGGCCGCAGGCGTGCAGGGTGAACAGTTGCGGGATACGCATGCCGCGCTGCTGACAACCGTGGCGCAGGTCGACTGGGACGAGCGCGAGGGCTGCGTGCAGGCACGCCGGCAAGTGCGTATAGGCGAGGTGGTGCTTGATGACGAGCCGTGGAAAGAGGCCGATCCGCAGGCTGTGGCGCAGGCATTGCTAACCGGACTCCGCCGGCAGGGTGTCGCGGCGCTGCCGTGGAATGCCGCGTCGCGCGAGCTGCAGGCACGCCTGTCTTTTATGCAGGGTCTGGAGCCAGGGTCCTGGCCGGATGTCAGTGACACCGCACTGCTGGCTACACTGGAGTCGTGGTTGCTGCCCTTTATTAGCGGTCTCTCCAGGCTGGCGCATTTGAAACGTCTGGATTTACAGGCCATCCTGCTGGCACAGCTCGACTGGCCGGCACAGCGACGCCTGGATGAACAGGCGCCCACACATCTGCAGGTGCCGAGTGGCTCGCGGGTGCGGCTGGATTACAGCCAGGCGACCCCGGTGCTGGCGGTACGGCTGCAGGAAATGTTTGGCCTGACAGAGACGCCGTGCATTGCCGCCGGGCGCGTACCGGTGCTGTTGCACCTGTTGTCACCGGCACGACGGCCGGTACAGGTCACGCAGGATCTCGCCGCCTTCTGGCAAGGCAGTTATCATGATGTCAGGAAGGAACTCAAGGGGCGCTATCCAAAACATCACTGGCCGGATGATCCGCTGCTGGCACAGGCAACGATGCGTACCCGGCGCAAGCCGGCGAACTAGCGGTATACAACAGGGTATGATCATGGAAGGTAACAGCATGGAGATCATCAACCGCTATCAGCCCGACACCGAGACCTACATCGAGGAAGGTTGTTATATCGTGGAACTGCATAACAGCGCAGCAGATGCCGACTGCTCGATTGCGCGGGCGCGCGTGGCGCCGGGTATGACAACGCGGCTGCATTCACTCAGCGGGATCCTGGAGCGTTATGTCATCATCGAGGGGCAGGGGGAGGTGACCGTGGGCAATCAGCCAGTGCGGTCAGTGCATGTACTGGATGTCGTGAATATCCCCGCGGGCGTGCCGCAAAGTATTTGCAATACGGGACATACAGACCTGATATTCTTGTGCATCTGTACGCCGCGTTTTGTCGTGGAGAACTACCGGGATCTGGGCCAGTAGGAATTATTCGATCATGCAGCAGGCGCTGACACGGGTGTCATGCGCTGAAGTTGCCGCTTTTCCCGGCAGCGAACAGCGGCGCCGGGCACGTCGGGCGTGAGCCTGTTTACACAGCTGGAGAAGACACAGACACTTATGAAATATGACGTAATCGATGCGCGCATCTCGCCTGCAGGCGGCATGGAAGTCCTGTCCAGGGCCGAGGTGAACAAACTACTCGATACCAGTCAGGGCGGGCTCTACAAACTGTTCCGGAATTGCTCGCTGGCGGTGCTCAACAGTGGCAGTCAGCTGGATGATGGCAAGGAACTGCTGGAACGCTACAAGTCTTTTGACATCCGTATTATCCCGAAGGAACGTGGTATCAAGCTGGAATTGACCGCTGCCCCGGCGCATGCCTTTGTCGATGGCAAGATGATCAAGGGCATCACCGAACACCTGTTCGCAGTGGTGCGCGACGTGATCTATGTCAGCGACGAGATCGACAACAATGTGAACTTTGACCTGGAGAGTTCAGCTGGCATTACCAACGCGGTTTTTCATATCCTGCGCAACGCCGATATTCTCAGGCCGCTGACCAACCCGAGGCTGGTGGTCTGCTGGGGAGGCCATTCGATATCCCGTGAGGAATACGATTACACCAAGGAAGTCGGCTATCGGCTGGGACTGCGCGGTGCTGATATCTGTACCGGCTGTGGTCCGGGTGCCATGAAAGGCCCCATGAAGGGGGCGACCATCGGCCATGCAAAGCAGCGCATCAGTAACGGGCAATACCTGGGGATTACCGAGCCCGGCATCATTGCCGCTGAATCACCCAACCCGATCGTCAATGACCTGGTGATCATGCCGGATATTGAAAAGCGCCTGGAGGCCTTTGTGCGGGTGGGTCATGGTATCGTGGTCTTTCCCGGCGGTGCCGGTACGGCGGAAGAAATACTGTATTTGCTGGGAATCCTGCTGCATCCCGATAACAGCGAACTACCGTTTCCGCTGATATTTACCGGCCCCGGGGATGCTGCGGATTACTTCAAGCATGTTGACAGGTTTATTGTCGATACCCTCGGTCCCGAGGCCCGGCACCGTTACAAAATCATCATCAATGACCCTGACCGGGTGGCGCGGGAGATGCATGCCGGTCTCGGGCAGGTACGTGAATACCGCGCCAGGCTTGATGATGCCTATTACTTTAACTGGTTGCTGAAGATCGATACGGAGTTTCAGAAACCCTTTGAACCGACGCACGAGAACATGCGTAACCTCGAATTACACCGGGACCAGCCACGCCATTCGCTGGCCGCCAACCTGCGCCGCGCATTTTCAGGCGTGGTCGCCGGTAATGTCAAAGACGAGGGCATCCGCGCGATTGAAAAACACGGCCATTTCGAGATCCGCGGTGACGCCAGCATCATGGGGCCGATGGACGCCTTGCTGGGCTCGTTTGTCGAACAGCAGCGCATGAAGCTGCCCGGCAAGAAATACGTTCCCTGTTACCGGATTATCAAGTAGCTTTCTGTCCGCAAAACTTCATTCCAGCCAAATGACCATCAGTGTGAAGCATGAACCGGACAAGCAGCGTTTTGTGACAGTACAGGACGCGCAGGAATCCGTGCTGGAGTACCGGCTGTTACCTGATCAGGGTATCGATTTCACCCATACCTTCGTTCCCGTTGCGCTCCGCGGGCGCGGCATTGCCGAGAAACTGGTACGTACCGGCCTTGACTGGGCGCGGCAACAGGAGTTTGAAATAACAAGCAGTTGCTGGTACGTCAGCCGCTTCCTGAAGCGCCGCAAGCGGCGCTGAGTACGCTGTTCGGGCAGTGCTGCCAGAGACGACAGCTGACGGGTATTAACGCTTCAGTTCGCCCTCCCGGTAATGGGGATCGATCCAGCAGCGTGGCAGAGACTCGCCGGAGAGGAAACACAGGTCCGACTTCTTGAACTTTTCGGGGTCTTGCAGTTCTTCACCGTGCTGGTAGCGGCCAATCAGCTGCTTGCAGAAAGGGTCGAACAGGTCCTTCAGTGTCAACACTTCAACCAGATCCTGATTGGTATTGTTTTTCAGAAACATGCTGCTCTCCTTGTACTCTATTTACGGACCGCCCGACGGACGGGCGAATAACTATTACCTGTTAACATTATAGTATTAAAACGGGCAGCTGTTGAAGGTCTGAGGTCCTTATCCATGAGCTCAATGCATATAAAACAGCAAAGCCCGGGAAATACACAGTGGTCTTCGAGATAGCTGACGATACATCCGATCCGCGGAAGCTGACTCAGTCCGTGTTGCAGGTTATTGCCTTGCTGGATATGTACCAGGCGGAGCTGGCGCGGGTGTTGCATATGAAGTGTGGAGATATCGGTGAGCTGGCGTCTGCGCGGCGTTGCCTCGAAACAGATACCGGGCACTGGCAGCAGGCCTTGCTGTTTGTGCGCTTCTACCGACTGTTATTCAACAGGATGAACGGCGACGGGGTGGCGATGCGCCACTGGCTGCGGGTGGAGAACGCGGGACTGGGTGGTGTGCCGCATAGAATGATCGTCGATGATGACCGCCTGGCGGAGGTGGTCAGGTTTCTGGAGATATCGGGTTAATTTCCATCCACACTAAACGCAAAGAAATA
>JBATFE010000170.1:0-3265 GCA_049664445.1 Gammaproteobacteria bacterium | reverse complement strand
GCGTTTTTACCCACTCTCGGCCTGGTGATTGCCGTCGCCGCCTGTGCATCGAACGGTGGCGCCATCGACGAACTCAACATGGGCCTGAGCAAGGCCAGCGTCTTTGATACGCCCACACCGGCCCCTTATGCCTACAGTGACGCCAAGCCTGGCTGGAATGATCCCCTGCCGCGCGCCTGGGAGGATGCACCGCCGCAGATACCACACCAGGTCGATAAATTCCTGCCGATCGTCGCCGCGGACAACCAGTGCCTCGACTGCCATGATGTACCCAGGTACATTGACCAGCCCAGGAACACGGACAGGAGCGTGAAAAGCAAGAGCCCGATGTCACGTGATCACTATGCCAGCAACGATCTGGACGTGGTGTCAGGTGCGCGCTTCACCTGTACGCAATGCCACGTACCCCAGTCGAACGCCGCACCGCTGGTCGAGAGCACCTATCGTTGAGTGAGGTTGACAGCGGACGCAGGGCATTTCTGCGTGGCACGCTGCTGACCCGCAGCGGACGCAAGGCAGAGGCAAGACGGCAGCAGCCACTGGGCCCACCGCCACCCTGGCACCAGGGACTGGCACTGCACGACCTCTGCCAGGGCTGCACGCACCCCTGCGTGAGCGCCTGCGAGCCGGGCATTATCCGGCTGCACCCGGCCGACCATGAACGGGCCGGCACGCCCTATCTTGATTTTGCAACCGCCGGCTGCACCTTCTGCAAGGCCTGCGTCACGGCCTGCCCGCTGCAGATCGAGGTCATTGAAAACACCAATCCCCGCATTGGTACAGCACGCCTGAACCGTGACAGCTGCATCGCCTGGGACGATGTGATCTGCATGGCCTGCCACAACCGCTGTGACTACCAGGCCATCAGCACCGAGCACCAGCGCCGCGCCCGGGTCGATGCAGAGCGCTGCACCGGCTGCGGCATGTGCGTGGCCGCCTGCCCGGTAGGTGCCCTTGGCATTGTATGAAACCGACTGCCCCAGGAAATATGCACACATGAAAAACACCCTGCCTGTTCTGGGCTTTGCAGCCTTCAGTGGCACCGGCAAGACCACCCTGCTGGAGAAGCTGATCCCGCAACTGACAGCGCGGGGTATTCGTATCGGCATGGTGAAACATGCCCACCATGAATTTGATATCGACAAGCCGGGCAAGGACAGCTATCGCCTGCGCAAGGCCGGTGCACTGCAAATGCTGATCGCGTCCAGCAAGCGCCAGGCATTGATGACCGAAAATGCCTTGCCACAGGAACCGCGTCTTGAGGAGCTTATTACCCGCCTCGATCTCGACAATCTCGACCTGGTGCTGGTTGAGGGTTTCAAGCAAGTGCCATTTCCAAAGATCGAACTGCATCGCCAGGCACTGGGCAAGACACTGCTGTACCCGCAAGATCCCGATATTATCGCGCTGGCCTCGGATCACCCGACTGACTGCCGTGAACTGCCATTACTGGACATCAACGACAGCGCCGCCATCGCCGCGTTCATTGTTGCCTGGCTGGCTGCCACCACGGCCTGAACAGGGTCAATACGGCAAGATTTTACACGCGGATACAGCGGCCTTTTCGGTACCGCGCAAGCCCGCGTGCGGATGACTCTGCACTGCGGTTATACTATTTTTACCCTCTTGTGTCGGCACCGTCATCCGGTGTCGCCGGCCTGTCACCGCCTGGTGCGCTGCGTGTAATCCCGGCAGTAATCATCCCCTCCCCGGGAAATTAAAGAAGTCTTGGTATGCACTTGCTGACATCGCTATTGCTGTTACCTGTATTCGGCGGCGTGAATTGCTGGTGGTGCTGGCCGCGCTGATTCTTGCCGGCGGGCTGTTTCCGAATGCGATACTGGACCTGACCCGTGTCGCCAGCCAGGACTGGGTCAGTCACCTCACGGAACAGTAGATGAGCGGACAGCCCTGTTTACCGTGACCGGCGTTCAGCCTTTCTCCAGCACCCGCGGCATCAGCTCCACAAGGTTACAGGGGCGGGTGCGGTAATCGAGTTGATGGCTGATGATCTTTTCCCAGCCGGTGCGACAGGCACCGGTGGAACCCGGCAGGCAGAAGAGGAAGGTGGCATTGGCCACCCCGGCCAGTGCGCGTGACTGTATGGTCGAGGTGTTGATTTCCTCGTAGGACACGGCGCGAAACACTTCACCGAACCCTTCTATCTCTTTATCGAACAACACCCTGACGGCCTCCGGCGTACTGTCGCGGCCGGTAATGCCGGTACCACCGGTGGTGATGACGGCATTGATGGCGGCATCGGCAATCCATCGGGATAACACGGCCCGCAACTGGTAGACATCGTCCGGCACGATGCATTTTTCTGCCAACTGGTGCCCGGCTTCTGTCAGCAGTTTCACCAGTGTATCGCCGGACGTGTCGGTGGCGTCAGTGCGCGTATCCGATACCGTCATGATGGCGATGTTGAGTGGCCTGAATTCACGGGCCGCACCCCCGCCTGTGTTGTCTGTCATGGCAATGCCCCTGGTGCTTTAAATCAGGTTCTGGAACGGCTGCACAAACACTTCTTCACCGGCATCGACAGCCGTTTGCTCAGGCTCAAGCAGGATGAAGCAGTTCGCCTCGCTCATGGAGCGCAGAATACCGGATCCCTGTGCACCGACACTGCCGACAGTAAATTCACCCGGGCCTGTCTGTTGCAGCAAGCCGCGCTGAAACTCGTAACGTCCGGGACGCTTTTTCAGGCGCGTTGTTGTCGTGGCGCGCAGTGTTAAGACAGACGACGGTCCGCTGTCCCCTGACATCTTCAGCAACACCGGTCGTACAAACTGAAAAAAGGTCACCATCACCGATACCGGGTTGCCCGGCAGGCCAAAGAAAACAGCCTCGTTGATATGGCCGAAGGCCACTGGTCTTCCCGGTTTCATGGCAATCTTCCAGAACGACATGCTGCCGAGTTTTTCCAGCGTCTCCTTGACGTAGTCGGCCTCACCCACGGAGACACCTCCCGAGGTGATGATGGCGTCGGCACTGGCCGCGGCATCCTTGAAGGCCTTTTCAATCAGTTCACGCTGGTCGCGTACCACACCCATGTCGATAATCTCGACATCGAGTTTCTTCAGCATCCCGTACAGCGTATAGCGGTTGCTGTCGTAGATCTCGCCGGGAGACAAGGGATCGCCGACCGCGCGCAGTTCATCACCGGTAGAAAAAAACGCCACCCTTAGCTTGCGGTAAATACTGACCTTGCCAAGACCCAGTGATGCCAGCACACCGATGTCAGCCGCAGTCAGGCGTCGCCCGG
>JBATFE010000169.1:0-2026 GCA_049664445.1 Gammaproteobacteria bacterium | reverse complement strand
GACTGCCGAGCCCGGGGGGTTGCGGCGGAGGAGGCTTTACCGTGAAACCGGCTGAACCCTCTGTCGGTGGAGGTGCGGCGGTGAAACCGGCGGAACCTTCTTCCTGTAATTTTTCAATAAATCTTTTCAGTCTTTTATCGTCCGCATGGATCACAATTCACTCCCGCTTAGAGTTACAGCAATCGGTTCAGTATCCCGGCAAGCAGTACTGTCACTACGGCCGCAGACGGCTCCGCTCAACCCGTTGATGCGGCGGACCGTAGATCGTGCCGCTATCCTGCATATCCCCGCCAGCCGCTGGCGGTGCTTCATTGGTGATTGACTCGAGAGCAGGTACAGCAGATCGTGCATCCACAGCAATGGCCGTCTGATCGTCAGCTACCTGCCCGTGCCGGGTGGTCCATTCCCGTGCCAGTTGCTGCGCGGCGGCAATCTGTTCAGAGGTCATCTCACTGGCGAGGCTGTTACGATTCTCGCTGCCGAGATCAAGGCCGTTGGCACCCGCCTGGTTGTACCACATATGGGCAAGCACAAAATCCTGCAGTACCCCGCTGCCACTGGCATACATATATCCCAGATTGTTCATCGCCTTTGCATTGCCCTGCTCCGCTGCCTGCTGGTACCAGCGGGCAGCTTCAGCATAGTCCTGCGGCACGCCTGTCCCCTTTGAGTACATGACGCCAAGTTTGAACTGAGCATCGGTATTGCCCTGTTGTGCAGCCAGCAGGAACCACTTCAATGCCTCGGCGTCATCCTGCTGTACGATAGTGCCCTGCTGATAGATTTTCCCGAGGCTTGTCTGGGCCCGGGAATTACCCTGCCCGGCAGCCAGCCTGAACCAGCGCAATGCCTCACCGTCGTCCTGCGGGGCAGCATCCCCCATGAGGTACAGCTCGCCGAGCTGGTTTTGCGCCTCGGCCAGGCCCGCTTCTGCCGCGCTACGATACCACTTCAGGGACGCTGTGGCGTCCCGTGGCACACCGGTTCCATCAGCATATAACCGGGCCAGATTGAAGATGGCAGCGACATGCCCCTGTTCTGCCGCCTCAGCAAAGCGGCGCGCGGCTTCTGTATAGCTCTGCCCTGCGTAGTACAGCAGTCCCAGATTAAAGCGTGCCGTGGCGTCGCCCTGATCGGCAGCTGCACGGTACCATCGTATGGCCTCGTGGTAGTCCTGTGGCACGCCAAGGCCGGAATCGTACATATATCCGAGTGCACACTGGGCACTGGCCAGCCCCTGTTCGGCTGCTTGCCTGAACCAGCGCATCGCTGCATGATTATCCTGCGACAGGCCAATCCCCTCCATGGACATCAAGCCAAGGTTATAACGGGCCGCGGCACTACCCTGTTCTGCCGCCAGCCTGAACCATTTAACGGCGTCAGTATCGTCCTGCGAGATTCCCAGCCCCTTGTGATACATGAGGCCAAGGTTGTACTGCGCCCGGGCGTCACCCTGTTGCGCCAGTGGCAGCCATGCCTGCTGCGCACGTGCATAGTCACCCTGCAACCAGGCCGCCTCGCCGTCATCCCATCCTCCCTGTACCGGGTTGAGGGCTGCCAGCAGGCAGCATCCAAGAATTATCAGCGGGACAGTCCGGCTCACGCGTTCGTGATCACTCCATACAGGTCTTCGCCATTATAGGTATTTTTCAGCCGCGGTCATCATCTCTACCGGCACTCTGAAAAATAACCCGGGTCCGACAGGACTGCTAGTGAACCGCCACGGGTTTACCGGAGACTCCATTTCTTGAGAGGATGGAGTGATGAACAAGCAAACGAGATACTCCCCGGAGATCCGGGAACGTGCGGTTCGGATGGTATTCGAGCATCAGGCGGACTATGACTCGCAGTGGGCCACGTTGAATTCGATTGCGGGCAAGATTGGCTGCACAGCCGAGACGTTGCGCAAATGGGTTCGTCGAGCAGAGCGGGATCAGGGGCTTCGTGATGGGCTGACCACCTCGGACCGTGAGCGGCTCAAGGCCCTGGAACGGGAAAACCGTGAGCTGAAGCGGGCCAATGAGAT
>JBATFE010000168.1:0-1512 GCA_049664445.1 Gammaproteobacteria bacterium | reverse complement strand
GTGAGGTCGGACTGGCCTGTTCCGATATCCGCGTAGTAAGGCAGGTACCAGTTGTCGTTCAGATTGATCTTGCCCTTGACACCCACGATGCCGTCCCAGACGTGGCCTGACAGGTTCACCTTAGCCTTCCGATCGATCTGCTGTCCCAGCACAAGAGTGCTGAGATCGAGTTTCGTATCAACTTCGATCCACAGGTAGCGGGCGCCACCCACCAGGTTAACCGATGCCTGTTCACTATCGACAATATTGTAGGCCCCGCCGAGCGTGGTAATCCAGGATTTCAGTGTGACGTCCGCATCGATGTCCACATCGAGCTCAAGGGGACCCAGAACCGGTATCGACTCCGTGAAGCTGTCGTCTTGAGATATATCCAGGTAGATCGCGTCTGCGAACAGTGACCACTTGCCCCTGGAGGCCCCGACACCACCCATGAACGCCATATCAAGATCTTTGATGATCTGGTGGAACGGGATATCGATATCACCGCCGGTGGCCGTGGTGGCCTTAATGCCGGCCCCCCACAGATAGATATTGGCGTCAAACTTCCACTTATCACTGTCGGTGTCTGCTGCGGCCGTAATGGATATAATGGATGCTAGCAGCATCAGGCTGGCAGCCAGCCATGCGACCGGCTTGCTGTTTGCTCGTTGTGTAGACATTACTCTTCTCCTCATGTGGATGCTTCGTTGCCATTTCCCTGAGGTATGGCCGCAATTGGGTACTTCCTGCTCAGTGATCTATTAACCCCATTGTTGTAAAAATTATTCCTGCATGGGCGCCATTCATGACCGGCACGGGTGCTCCTATAGTACCAAGTAGTACCAGTTGAACCAATTGAATTGGTCTACTAAATCCGGACACCGAGTTCAGGCGGTAAAATGCCATAACGAGGTGAGAAATGACAACAGAGACGAGAAAGAGACGGGAGTACACGGAAGATTTCAAACGGGATGCAGTGGCGCTGGTGACAGAACAAGGTTACAAGGCCTCTGAGGCAGCGCGGAGCTTGGGTATCGGGGATAACCTGATACGGCGCTGGAAGCGGGAGTTCGAGGAAGAGGCGTCAGGAGCCCGACTGAGTAATGATGAGCGCGAGGAGCTGCAGCAGCTACGGA
This sequence comes from Gammaproteobacteria bacterium, assembly GCA_049664445.1. Classification (GTDB taxonomy): domain Bacteria; phylum Pseudomonadota; class Gammaproteobacteria; order UBA9214; family UBA9214; genus UBA9214. The sequence continues at coordinate 397 of JBATFE010000168.1, read as the reverse complement.
AAGAAGTCCGCATGCGCGGATGGAGAAAGAGATTTTAAAAAAAGCCAGTGCGTACTTCGCGAAGGAAATGAAGTGAAGTACGGATTTATACGGGATCACGCGGGACGCTGGCCAGTGGTGCACCAGTGTCGCCTGCTGGGTGTGCAGCGCAGCACCTACTATGACTGGCGCGATCGTCCCTGCAAGGTCATTCCACCGGAGGAACTGGCATTGCGGCGGCGCATGAAAGAACTGTTCAGGACTTCCCGCGATAGCCTGGGCAGTCGCACGCTGATGGAGAACTTGCGTGAGGAAGGCTTTAAGATTGGGCGTGATCGCACACGTCGCTTGATGAAGGTGCTGAATCTGAAGGTCAAACAGAAGCACAAATACAAGGTAACCACCGACAGCAAACACC
>JBATFE010000167.1:0-9680 GCA_049664445.1 Gammaproteobacteria bacterium | reverse complement strand
TAGTGTCCGTCCATAAAGGCAGTAATTTCTCTCGCCAAGACGCAAAGGCGCCAGGAAAGGAATATCAGTATGTTTTTATAACAATGACTAATCCCTCTGCGATCTTTGCGTCTTGGCGAGAGTTTTTTCTTTTTGGATGGGTACTAATTACAGAGGCTCTTCCTGCTGCACCGCGCCGACTGGAATGCCAAGGGCCGGATTAACCTCAATCGGTAGCGTCGCTGTCTGCCCCGACGTCGTCAGCAACCATTTGCGGCAGTCGTAATAGTGGATCTCTTCTTCGAAGGACGGGTAGCGTCCGCAGTTGAAATAACGCCAGTAGAAGCTGTTGTAGCCAAGGCAACCCTGCTGTGCTTCATCGAGCAGGGGGCAGACATTACCGCCCGGCTTGCAGCAATTGGAACAGTCTCCACAGGAACCAGCATGCGGCCAGTCGATGCGAAAAAGCGCCACTGACGGATCCGGGACAGAACGTGGCGGGCTGCTGAGCGGCACTGAAAACATGAAGGCGCGACTATGGCCAAGCATCATTGCTGTCAGGCGCAGTGCGTGGGGCAGCAGGCCGAGACCGGCTCGCCAGTGGCGCCAGAAACGCCAGTCACCAAAAAAGTACCAGGTCATCAGCGGCGCCGTGAGAAAACCACCGATGAGCGTCACGACGGACAAGACGATATAGAGTATGAACGCCAGCCGTGCCAGGGCCCAGCGGAAGGCACGTAATTTTTCACGCACTGTTGTTATATTCCCGGGAGCCTGGGTTAGTTCTCTTGTTGCCAGGAGCATCAGTTCACATAGACTTGCTTCAGCAGTTCCAGCAACCGCTTCCAGGAATCGGCATCAGCTGCGGCGTCGTACTTCAGCGGCAGGCCAAATTCCTCAGCATAGGCATCGGCATCCGGGTTCGTGAAGGCGTGCAGCGCATCCGGATAGCTGACCAGGATATAGTCAACCCCCGCAGCATCCATCTCGGACTTGAAGGCCTCAAGCTGGGCCGCCGTGACCATCGGGTCTGCCGCCCCGTTAAACACGGCAAGACGCGCCTTGACCTGGCCCTTTGTTACCGGCTTGTCGGTTGCGACACTGCCGTGGAAGCTCGCAACGAGATCCAGGTCAGCACCGCTGCGTGCCATCGCGAGCACGATGCCGCCACCAAAACAGTAGCCAATGGCGGAAATCTGTTCGGGATTTACCGTCTCCTGGCTGGCCAGTGTTTCCATGGCGGCCCTGAAACGTGCCTCGGCGACAGCCATGTTGCTGCGCACCGCGCCGGCGAACTTGCCGGCATCATCCGGGTGGCTGGCCGTTTTACCCTCACCATACATGTCAACTGCCAGTGCAGTGTAACCCAGCGCGGCGAGCATATCGGCACGCCTGCGGGTGTAATCGTTGTGTCCCCACCATTCATGTACCACGATAATGCCCGGCCGCTTGCCGGTGATTGCGTCATCCCGGGCAATATAACCTTTCATCAGGGTATCGCCAGACATATAGGTGACTTCCTTGCCGACAACGGCAGCCTGTGCCAACGGCACAATGGCAAAGAATACGAGCGCAGTGATGATTGCTTTCATGAAAGTTCCTCATGATGGTGAGTGTTGACAGGAACGTTACGGCCCCGCTGCACAGCAGTCAAGCCGCCCTGCCGTTTGCAGTCGCTGCTCTCAGTGATCATCCTTTTCCGTGTGCAGGCCCTCATTCGCGGGTACGAAGGTCTTTTGCACGGCCGCATTCACATGGCTGGCCATAATGTCGATACGGGCATAATGTTTCTCCATGAGCTGTTCGCCCAGCAATGCCTTCTGCTCCTCCAGTACCGCCAGAATATCCGCGCGCATTTCCTCACGGTTGAGCACTTCATCCAGTTCCACCAGCGCCTTGTCGACGGTAAACCAGGTTATCAGCCCGGCGGTGACACCGCAGAGAATAGCGAGCGGCCCGCTCGGCGCACAGACCGCGGTGCCGACACCGGCTGACAGCAGCGTCGAGGATCCCTTCTTGGCGAGTGTCTTGGTAGCCAGTGCCGCACCGGTCTGGAATGATTTCTTGGCCGCCACCTTGCCAACCACGGCCGCGGTAGTCTTGCTGGCCAGCACCTTGCTGGCAACGAGTCCCGCGCCGATACCACTGGTCGCCGCCACCGACGCCCTGAGCGTGTCGTGATCCAGTTCCGACAGCGGCACGATGTTCAGCTGGCCGAACTCGCAGCTGGTGCTGGCCAGTTGCTGTCCGAGTTGCGGCATCAGCTGCGCAAAGCGATCGGTTGTCGTGCGTTCAAGCGCGCGGTCAAGCGTGTCGAGTTGCGCATCAAAATCACTGTTCGCAAACAGGTATTTCTCGAGCTGCTCGCGCATGGTGGCTGCCACGTCGGCCGTAAACACGGCCGCCAGCCGCTGGTATTCACCCAGCACCGTAAAATACCAGTCAAGGTAATGATCAACGCCCTGTTCGATGTCGATGAACATCATATCAAGCCCCTGCTCCACCTGTGCATCAACCGACTGCCTCGCCTGGCTGCGTTCGACTGCTACCTCAGCGTCCAGCTTTGCACGTAACCGGTCACGGCTCTCCGCATCCTGCTTGCAGGGATTTATCAAGTGCCCTGCATCATCCTCAGCGGGCTCAAATATTGCGGGATCCAGTTCACCGAGTTTTACTGCCGCATAGAAAAACGGCAGGGCAAGGATGATGATGGTGATAATAAACGCCCGCGCCAGGGTACTGCCCGACGCATGTCCGTGACGCCGCAGCGCCCGTTTCTCCATGAGGGTGCTGACGCCAAGCAGCAACGCGGTCGCCAGCCAGGCCACGGTTGCGGCGCGCAGCAGAAAGAAGGCCCAGGCAATAAGTCTGGTGCCCATGTCCGGCAGGTTCGGTATCAGCAGTTGCGAAGCATGCCAGGCCAGCGCCTCCACGGCTGCCGCGGCCCCGGCGCCCACACCCCAGAGCAGGCAGCCGGCCTGACGGTAATTATCAAGGTAGACCTGTTCGGCCAGGGTATTCCACGCCAGTTGACGGGTGTCGGTTGCACCGACCAAAGCAAAGTCGAGCAGCATGAACACCGCGGTGAGGACAAGCCCGTTTATCAGAAACAACGGCCAGCGGCGCACCACCGCACCCAGATGCCGGGTCGCGATGGTAGCGGAGAGCCCCCGTGTGACGGGAACATATATCAGGGCCAGGAACACACTGTCAGCGGCGAGCGCCAGCCAGTGTTGCGTCGACAGGGGAGACACCAGCGTCAGCAGCAGCCACGCCAGGCACAGCGACACCATGACCTGGAGTGCCTTGGTTATATTACCGCTCCAGAACAGTCTTCTGACGCGACTCGATGATTGCATCAGGCCACCGAGCACCAGACGCCGGCGAAACAGCAGGTACTCGATGCGATACTGCCAGATGGGCCAGCACACCAGGATGACCAGCAGAAACACCCCCCAGCACGGTAGCGGCCTGATGATGCGGGAAATATAAAACAGCACGGCGACGGCAAGCAGCAGCCACAGACTGTGCGAAACCGTGAAGCGCAAGACCTGCCAGCGAGTTGGCCGGCCCGGATCAGCTGTTTGTTGTGGCCTTGACTGCATGTCAGAAAGGGAAAATAAGTGGGAGCCGGCCGATAAGCCGGGTTTTGTCGTGGACAGCCATTCATCTGGACACTGCGTCACCGCAGGCCTCAAGCAACCTACCCGGGAACCATGCGGGCCGCATGAATGTTCCCCTATTTGGTCTTGCTCCGGGTGGGGTTTACCCTGCCACGCCTGTTACCAGTCGCGCGGTGCGCTCTTACCGCACCATTTCACCCTTACCAGCGCTGCTCGAGAGCAGAAACTGGCGGTATATTTTCTGTGGCACTTTCCATAGGCTCGCGCCTCCCAGGTGTTACCTGGCACCCTGCCCTGTGGAGCCCGGACTTTCCTCCCCGCAGCCGGCCCGGGGGTCAGCTGCGGAGCGACTGTCTGGCCGACTCCCGGTGACCAGTATAAATGAACCGGGCACCGGGTTGGCTCATTCTTTATCGCGATAGGGCAGACGCCTGCCGCGAAGCAATTTGCCAAAAAGGCGGTTGACGATATTGTTACGCTGCAGTCCCGGAATCAAACCGTGTTTTTTGCGTAACACCAGCTGTTGTTCCAGCTGCAACAGGCCGGTGTGCCCCGGGTCTATCTTCAGTCCGCGGCACAAGGCCATGTAGGTGCTCTCGCGAAAACCGAGGCGGTGCTCGGCCATGGCCAGGTTGTAGTACACCTCGGCATCCCTGGTCTCGCCAACCACGGCCTTGCGGCACAGCTTCACACCACTGCTGTCACCCATGTAGACACGCGACAGGCCATGAAACGAGGTATAACGGCTCTGGTAGATGTCATCCATTTCGGCACACTCATCCGCGGCACGGAACAACAACAATGCGCCTTCATAGTCATCACTTCTGAAACGTTCAAGACCATCAATGAATTCATCACGCAGGCGCTGTCCGGACGTACGCGAACCGAACGGCTTGGTCATATCGTCCCCTCTACGAATATGCTCACCTGCTATCAGCGGTAGCTTGTATTACAATAGACAGGCTACGCGCTCCCCCGCTGTCTGTGGAGATTAAACCGTTTGCCTGAGAACGCAAGCGACCCGTCTTATCGATTGATTGCCAAAATTCTGACACACAATGAACATTCTTTTTGCCGGCTCTGAAGCACACCCCCTTATCAAAACCGGCGGACTGGCCGATGTGGCGGGTAGTTTGCCGCGTGCTATCCGCAAACTGGGTCAGGATATCCGCGTTGTCATCCCTGCCTACCAGTCAGTGCTGAAAAAGCCGGAAAGATTTACCCTGGTTGCCCACCTTGAGCTCGAAGGTGTCAAACAACCGGTACGCATCCTGACCGGTCGACTGCCGGGCAGTAACGTGACACTGTACCTGGTGGATTCGCAGCAACACTTTGACCGTCCCGGCAATCCCTACACCATGAAACAGGGCAGCGAGTGGCCGGACAATGCCGAACGCTTTACAACCTTCTGCCGTGCTGTCGAGGCGCTGGCATCGGACAACGCCGGACTTGGCTGGCAACCGGATATTGTCCATTGCAACGACTGGCAAACCGCGCTGGTACCGCCGCTGCTGGAGCGCCATGAGAATCGCCCTGCAACCGTGTTCACCATCCATAACCTCGCCTACCAGGGTCTGTTTGACTGGAAGGTATTCAAGACACTGGACCTGCCCGCAGACTTCTGGGGCACGGAGACCATGGAATTTCATAACCGGTTTTCATTCATCAAGGGTGGACTGGTGTTTGCTGACTGGATAACGACTGTCAGCCCCACTTACGCAAAGGAAATCCAGACACGTGAATACGGTTACGGGCTTGAAGGACTCATCAGTCACCGTCGTGACAACCTTACCGGTATCGTCAACGGCGTCGATTACAGCGTCTGGGACCCGGCACGCGACCCGCACATACCGGTGCAATACAGTGCACGTTCGCTGCCCCGCAAGCTGCAAAACAAGCAGGCCCTGCAGGAACACTTTGCACTGCCCGTCAATGACACAACGCCCGTGTTCGCCGTCATCAGCCGACTGGTCGAACAGAAAGGTATAGATCTGGTCCTGGATATCGTCCCCGAACTGGTTAAACAGCAGGCCCAGCTGGTGGTACTGGGCAGCGGCGATGCCACGCTCGAGGCCGCCATCAGCGATGCGGTCATTGCCTACCCGCAATATGTCGCGGCACACATCGGTTACGATGAGGCACTGTCGCATCATATTGAAGCCGGCGCAGATATCTTTCTGATGCCATCCCGCTTTGAACCGTGCGGCCTGAACCAGATTTACAGCCAGCGTTACGGCACCGTGCCCATTGTTCGGCATACCGGCGGACTGGCCGACACGGTGACGGATACCACGGATGAAACACTGGAAGCGAATACCGCCACCGGTTTCAGTTTTCACAGGGCCACGGCTACGGCCTTGAAGGCGGCTGTTACACGTGCCCTCGGATACTATCGCCAGCCGGAGATCTGGGAACAGCTTGTGTGCACCGGCATGAAACAGGATTTCAGCTGGAAACGCAGCGCACAACTCTATCTGGAACTCTACCAGACGGTCCTAAAGCGCAGACGGTCCTGAAGCACAGACGGTCCTGAAGCGGCGCGCCAGTGAAGCAATCGCCTGAATTAAAACCACGTTGTTTACAGTGTCCACACATTAACGCCGTAATTTCTCTCGCCAGGACGCAAAGATCGCAAAGAAATTCGTCATGCGGGCGAAGACCGGCACCCATTGCATTGAATTACATGGATCCCGGCATGCGCCGGCATGACGACGATAAAGAGATTAATTTGCGTCTTTGCGTCTTTGCGTCTTTGCGTCTTTGCGTCTTTGCGTCTTTGCGAGATCATTACTTTGCAAGCCACGAATTTCCATACAGCTGCTATACTATTAACAGGAGGATGATAGAGGAAAGAGGGCAAGCAGGGTTACTGCCCTCGCCGGGAAACGGGCAACTGTTTAATCATCCTTCGGACGCCTCGGGTAGCAACGGGCGGGTAACAGGAGTCAGGTCGTTCTGACAGCCGTGTGTTTGGTGGGGCGGTGCCACCAGCCAAGCCGTGCAACACCGGGGCGTTTCTATGTGAAGGCTGCAGCGGTCAAAAAAGCAAGAAGAACGTTCCTTCCGGAGCGAAAAAACCGCACGTATAGACCCGGGATGATCGCTCCCGCCATACCGGCGGTCATGGAAGCTCAGGCGGTAAACTTGCCACTGCGCACCCGCTCGACTTCCATCATCTCCAGCTCGCGTGACCCCGACACAATGACGTTCTCATCAAGGGCATAGTCCAGCGAGTCGTCGAGACGCGTATACGGAACAGCATTGAGGATGGTCTTGATGGCATTCAGCCGTGCAAGGTGCTTGTCGTTGGAGCGCACCACCGTCCAGGGCGCATCAATGGTATGGGTGCGTTTCAGCATTTCATACTTCACGCTGGTAAAATCATCCCAGCGGTCCTGCGCCTGCAGGTCGACCTCGCTGAGTTTCCACTGCCGCAGCGGGTCCGTCTTGCGGCGCTCGAAACGGCGTGCCTGCTCCTCCTTGGTGACACTGAAATAAAGCTTCACCAGGATGGTGTCCTGCCGCACCAGGTCGCGCTCAAAGCCGACAACCCCGCGCATGAAGTCGTAGTACTCCTTTTCCGTGCAGTAACTGAACACCCGCTCCACCATCGCACGGTTGTACCAACTGCGGTCGAACAACACGGTCTCGCCGGCGCGCGGAAACGTCGACACGTATTTCTGGTAATACCACTGGGTCTTCTGTTCCTCGGTCGGTTTGCCGAGCGCCACCACACGATAATGCTTCTCATTCATATAGCGGGTCACCCGGCGGATAGTGCCGCCCTTGCCTGCTGCGTCCCGACCCTCGAACAGGATAATCATGCGCCGCTGCTTTTCCTCCAGATACTGCTGCACACGCAGCAATTCCGCCTGGTAGGGCTTGAGTTGTTCCTCTCGCCGGTAGCGCTTGACAGCCTTCCTCCTGTCGTTCTTCAGTCGGGCATTCTCTTCTGCCAGTTGCTGGTGTTCAAGGACATAGTCCTGCAGCTCTAGCGTCTTGCCATCCACGATAATCTGCTCGGGGTTCAATTCCTTGTCCACGCTCATACGCTCCTGTAATTCAGGTCTGTCAGTACTTCCAAGTAAAATGCCGACCGCAAACAAACCATTCACTGACCAGCAGCAAAGGTGGAAGAGTAACGCATCCCGGGCTGTGCGTTATTGATCCTGCTCAATAAAAAACGGAAACCCGGGATGCCGGTGGCGACACATGGCTAGTCACCGGCTGCTACGATGACTCCGCAAGCCCCCACTGTCGGGGGGGTTCTATTCCCACTCCCGGCTATGGTTGAATATACCCATATTCAACCACGTAAAAAATCATGATCATTATGGACATTTCAACCATCCCCACCCAACCCTTTTCCGACCAGCGCCCCGGCACCTCCGGCCTGCGCAAAAAGGTCAGGGTTTTTCAGACGCCCCACTACCTGGAAAACTTTGTCCAGTCGATATTCGATACCCGGACCGACCTCAAGGGCGGCACTCTCGTGTTGGGCGGTGATGGCCGTTATTACAACCGGCAGGCGATCCAGATCATTCTCCGCATGGCCGCAGCCAATGGCGTGGCGAAGGTCATTGTGGGTCAAAGTGGCCTGCTCTCCACACCTGCCGCCTCCTGCATTATCCGTAAATACCAGACCAATGGCGGCATCATTCTTTCCGCCAGCCATAATCCCGGGGGGCCCGAGGAAGACTTTGGCATCAAGTTCAACACCCCGAATGGTGGCCCGGCCCCGGAGAGCGTCACCGAGGCCATCTATGCACGCACCCGGGAGATAGACGCATACCGGACCGTCGCTGCTGACGAGATCGACATCGATACCCTCGGCACACAGACACTGGTTAACACCCGTGTGGACATCATTGACCCGGTGGCTGACTATGCCGCCTTAATGGAACACCTGTTCGATTTCGAGCGCATCCGCCAGCTGTTCGACGCCGGACTCTTCAGCATGCGCTTCGACGCCATGCACGCCATCACCGGCCCCTATGCCAAACACATACTGGAAGAAACGCTGGGGGCTGAGCCTGGCACCGTGATCAACGGTGAGCCAAAGGAGGACTTCGGTGGCGGTCATCCCGATCCCAATCTGGTACACGCCCATGAACTGGTAGCGCTGACTTCGGGACGCGGTGCCGTCGATTTTGGCGCCGCTTCCGATGGCGACGGCGACCGCAACATGATTCTGGGTCGCAACTTCTTCGTCACCCCCAGTGACAGTCTGGCGGTGATGGCCGCCAATGCTCACCACATCAAGGGGTATGCCTCCGGTATCAGCGGTGTGGCCCGCTCCATGCCAACCAGTCAGGCCGCCGACCGGGTTGCCGGGGCACTCGGCCTCGACTGCTATGAGACACCGACCGGCTGGAAGTTTTTCAGCAACCTGCTGGACGCCAGGCGTATCACACTCTGCGGTGAAGAGAGTTTCGGCACCGGTTCCGATCATGTGCGGGAGAAGGATGGCCTGTGGGCGGTACTCTTCTGGCTCAATCTGCTGGCGGTACGGAAAATCTCAGTGAGCGCGATCGTGCAGGAACACTGGCGGCGGTTCGGCCGCAATTTCTACACCCGCTATGACTATGAAGGAATAGACACCGGGGCCGCCAATGGCGTGGTCACCCACCTGCAGGCAAAACTGGCAGAGTTGCCGGGGTCAATGCTGGACGGCTACACAGTCGACTACGCCGACAACTTTGCCTACACCGACCCGGTGGACGGCACTGTCTCGGAAAACCAGGGTATCCGTATCGGTTTCACCGATGGGTCACGTATCGTCTATCGACTTTCAGGAACCGGAACGGAGGGTGCAACCCTGCGAGTCTATCTCGAGGCCTACGAGCCCGACCCGGAAAAGCAGAATCGCGAAACCGCCGCGGTCATGCAACCCCTGGCGGAAATAGCCACCGGGTTGGCGGAAATCGAGTCCCGCACGGGACGCAGCGAACCCACGGTAATCACCTAGGGAACCTCTGATTAATTCATGTAGCCCGTCATTGCGAGCGAAGCGAAGCAATCTCGTAACCAGTGAATCAACGAGTTACAGATTGCTTCGTCACTTTGTTCCTCGCAATG
>JBATFE010000166.1:0-6129 GCA_049664445.1 Gammaproteobacteria bacterium | reverse complement strand
CGCGGTGACTTTTGGATCAACGTAGCCATGTTGCTCCATATTTGGCAGGCATATATAGAACTATATGCATCCGGGTGGTAAACATTTTAATAATTTTTGAAAACACAGAGTTTTTACACAGCCTGGGCCGAACTCCCCCGTACATGGCAGCGCCAAGGGTCGGCTATGACCCAGCTGGGAATGGCAAGTTACTGCCCTAACTCGGACCTAGCAGACTGAATCCAAATAAGATTTCGCTAAAGGACAGGGCCCTTATAAGACCTCCATACCGCAGGCATGAAGAGGGCCAGGCAACTGTTTTGCCTATCAGAAGCCTCTCCCAATACTTATTTAGTTGTATCTGTTTATAGCGAAAAGGATTCCGCACGAAAAGCTATCTTTCATTATGAAGATCCTCATGCACGTCGGTGGATTTTGCTTTAAGCTCAACTGGCAGGGAGGTTCCAAATGTGGATCCTCTGTTCATACATAGAGGTTAACTTAGATGAAGAAGACAGCACGACAATTAGTAAAGAATTCTGTGCGCAGTATGCCCGCAATGGCGCTATCCCTGATTATTGGATTGGGGACGTCCGCGGGAGTGAGCGCCGATGAGGCAGATGCCAAGCGACTGCTCAAGGCCATGTCCGATTACCTGGCGGCGCAGAAGGCGCTCTCCTTCGAATACGATGCCACCCTCGAGGTCGTCACAAAGGAAGAACAAAAACTCGCACTTGTGAGTTCAGGCGATGTCAGCCTGAGCCGACCAGACAAGATCCTCGTTACGCGCGCCGGCGGGTTCGCGGATGTCGAGATGTCCTTTGACGGAAAAACGCTGACCATTCTGGGCAAGAACCTGAACATCTATGCGCAGCAGGATATGCCTGGCACGCTTAATCACCTTGTCGATGAATTAAGGTTCAAGCATAACAGGCCACTCCCTGCCGCAGATTTGCTGCTGTCAGATTCCTACGATGCGCTGATGCATGATGTCGTCGACGTAAATGACCTTGGCAGCGGTGTGGTCGGTGGCGTTGAATGCGATTACCTCGCTTTTCGGACAGAAGAAGTCGATTGGCAGATCTGGATCGCACAGGGGGAACGCCCCTATCCTTGCCGGTATACCATTACCACCAAGCTCCTAGCAGGTGGACCGCAATACACCATTCAGATCAGGGACTGGAAGACGGGAGATGAGGTCGCAGCCACAGATTTCAGCTTCAAAAACACGACGGACGCCAAAAAGGTTGATCTGAAGAATCTTGAAGGTACAGGTGACTTGCCGGAACATTTCAGAATGGGAGAATCTAAATGAGCATATCGAAGCGAATGGGTATTTTAGTGATTGCCGGAACCATCGTGGTTTGCGGATCTGAAATTGGGGAGCGGTATTCAGTCCCCGGGTTTCAAAGTGTGATCCCGAGTGCCGAAGCCCGGGTTGGGCGTCCACTCACACCCGTGAGCGTTGCCGGCGTGGCGCGACGCACGGTGCGACGTTGTGCGGTAGGTGTGTATAACTGTTAGTTTTACCGGCGTCATTAAGATCGGGGACCAGAACCAACGGCCACAATGATCAGCTCCATGTAGGCGTAAAAATAACATTGTAAAACATTTAGAGACGGCTTCTTCTGGAGCCGTTTTCGTATGGATTAAAGGTCTTCTTTTGGCTGAAAGTGTGAGTACAGATTGCTGGGTGGGAATGTCCGTAGTTGCGGCATCTGAGACCTTCGCGGGAAAACCGGGAATGACCGGTTGTGGCCGTAGCGTGTCGTTTCGTTGTTGATAATATAAACAACTACTTAACGAAAACCACCGACCTATTCCGGCCCTACAATTGCTACTAATATAGACAATGACCTAGCGAGATATAACGACATAATGCGACCTTCGCACATGCACGTTATATCAGTGTGATACATGTGGTTTTACGTAATTGTCAGCGTATGGTTATTTGGTGAAAGATATCTGTTGCTGATAGGATGTGTGCGGTTGTAAACAAGAAAAACATTCTGACACCAATAACTGAATTAATAATTATATGGAGAAGCATCATGAAGAAATCGACTCTTTCCTTTAGCTATTTCACTTCACTCCTGACGTTTCTGCTTGCCGGGAGTGTCTTTGCCCCATTTTCGTCGCAGGCCGCCGAGCACTCGATAGGTTACCAGTACGATATGCGCGGCCAGCTTGTCCGCAACGCCAACGGTGAATGCGTCAGAACATCAAAGTGGAGTCCGACAGTCGCCATTAAAGAGTGCGATCCCGGGATCGTTGCAGACCGTAAAGACACGGTTCCCGTCAGGGAACGTAAGGCGATGGTAACCGGTGTTGCCACCCAGCTTAATCTGCTGGTGCTGCAGGCGGGTGATGCATTTGCCTTTGACAGTGCCGAGCTGAGCGCAGCTGGAAAGGAGCAGCTGGCAAAGGCCATGAGCGTACACAAGGATGTCTACATTTTTCGTGTATTTATTGATGGTTACACCGATCAAATCGGTGATGATAATTACAACCTGAAACTGTCTCAGCACCGTGCTGATGCAGTGCAGGCGGAACTGGTTGCACTGGGTCTGCCGAAGGAACGTACCAGGGTCGCCGCGCATGGTTCGAATGACCCGCTCGTGACGTGCCCGGGCATGGCTGGTGCATCTCTGATCAGGTGCCTTGCGCCCAATCGACGCACAGAGGTCAAGTTTGTCATTCCCGTGGTCAGTACGGTTGCCGCTGCCGAATTCGTGGCAAGACGCCGTAGTGAGGAAATCAAGGACAAGAACATTGCTGCAGAGGCACTGGTTGTCGACTCTCCGATTATCACCCGCGGCGTAAACAGTGCAGTCAAAATCGTTGGTGACGGCTGCAGCAAGGAAATAAACTCATTCTGCGCTGATGTCCCGGTGGGAGAGAATCGCATATTAAATTGCCTTACCGCTCACGAAAATCAGTTGTCAGACGGTTGTGATGCAGCGATCGCCAAGGGCAAGTCAACAATCGATGCAGCGCTTGGCGATGCTAATTTCTTCGGTGCACAATGCGCTTCGGACATCAAACTCCTGTGTTCAGACGTCATACCGGGTGCGGGACGTACGCTTGCCTGCCTGGTAGAACACAATACCAATATAACGATGCGCTGCTACAAGGCACTGGTTGATCTGAACCTGATTCATGAATAGTGTCAGGCGGGCCAGCCTGTAGTCGGTGCAGGCTGTTTTAGCAGACTCCTTGATGGCGGCCTTCGGGCCGCCGTATTCATGTTTACTGTATGTCCGTAGTTGCTGCACTCCCGCCGTTCGCTAGTCGCATGGGAAGGGCAAGTTGTGGCCGGTTGCACTCCTTCCCGGCCAAGCTACAAACCAGCGCTCCAGCGTCAGCGAACGGCAAGTATCTGGGCAACACAGGACATTCTTGGGGTAAGCGATTGAGTTATCAGCTAAACGCGTACTTCCGACCCACTATTGCCGTCCAGAAAAAGGAGACTGTACGGTAAAAATGTACTGTAAGTGGTCATTCAATTACACGCATTGATCCGTTGATTAGTAGCTATCGGACCGATAGAAATGCAATTGGATAAGGTCTAAACATTGATCTGAATCAACAGCTCTACTGACAAATTCTGGTACAAAGAACGCTAATAATTGTCATTTTGAGCTTCGGATCTATGAGCCTTCAGAGGACACTGTCATCTACGCCGGGCCTGTCAGTTTGCCGCCCGCATGCTTTCCTGCTACAGCTTGCGCAATTGCTGGTGCTATGCACCTGTTTGAGCCTGTTCACATCGGCGTGGGCCGCAACGACGGTGCCGATGGAGGTACGGATGCCGGGCTCGCAACCGAGCCAGGCCGGCAATCTCGAATCGGTCGACAAGTGCGATAACTGCCACCAGGCCACGAGCCCGGTGGTGAACATTGCCCACGACTGGCGCGGCAGCATGATGTCGCATGCCGGACGCGACCCGATCTTCTGGGCAACAGTGGCAATCGCTGAGCAGGACTTCGATGGCTCCGGCGATCTGTGCATCCGCTGTCACACCATGGCCGGCTGGCAGGCCGGTCACTCGACACCGACCGATGCCTCGGCGCTGACTAATGCCGATGCGGCCGACGGCGTCGGTTGCGACGTCTGCCACAAGATGACCAACACCGACGATTCGGAACACCTCGGAGTGCAGACAGCGCCCTTCGTCGCCAATGACGGCGGCTCGCCGGCCGAAGGCTATTATGGCAGTGCACAGCTCTCCCTGTCGGCCAGCAATGCCAAGCTGGGCCCCTATGCTGACGCGGTACCCAAACACCAGTGGGACCAGTCGCTGTTCCACCGCTCGGTCGATTTCTGTGGTTCGTGTCATGACGTGTCCAACCCGGTCGTCGGCGACCTTGCGCCGAACAACGGCGCGCAGCAACCGCTGGCACCGGGCACCTTCGACGGCCAGATCAACTCGCCGTCGACCCCGCGCAACCTCGGAGACAAGGCCGCCTTCAACAACCCGCCCTATAAATATGGTGTGGTCGAGCGCACATTCAGCGAGTACAAGGCGAGCCTGCTCTCGCAGACGCTGGTTTCCGACTACGCGACCCTGCCTACGGATCTGAAAGACGGCGCAATCCAGGCTGCACGCAATGCTGCCCTGGTAGCTGGCACTGGCGGTAACTACGCCGACGGCACGGACCGCTATTTCAGTTGCCAGACATGCCACATGCAGGCGACCACGGCGCTCGGCTGCAACAAGAGCGGCGTACCCCTGCGCACCGACCAGCCCATGCATGATCTAACCGGCGGCAACTACTGGATGCCGCAGGTCATGCAGTACATGGATGGCCAGGTTCCGAGCACACTGCTGCTGGGCAGCGGCCTGAGCAGCGCCGAAATCGACGGCATGAACGCGGGTATCTTGCGTGCGCAGACCAATCTCGAAAACGCCGCCTCGCTCTCAGTGACCGGCAACGCGCTGCGCGTCGTGAACCTGACCGGGCACAAGCTAATCTCCGGGTACCCCGAGGGTCGACGCATGTGGCTGAATATCGTGTGGAAAGACGGCGGCGGTGCGGCGATCCGCGAAGACGGCGCCTATGGTTCGATGCCTGTGAGCTTTGACGTCACCGGCGATGGCAACGTCGACGCGAGTGACACCGTCGATACCCTACTTGATCTTAACGACCCGAACACGAAGGTTTACGAGGCGCACGGCGCCATTACACAGGAATGGGCCGACAAACTGATTGCCGTATCAGCGAGCTATGCCGGCGTGCCAGTGGCCTACGACCGGGTTTCGGGTGCAGTCACCCATACTGTCGCCGACATCGCCGCGATGGCACCGGGCGGGTATCACGAGACGTTTCATTTCGTGCTGAATAATAAGGTGGTCAAGGACAACCGCATCCCGCCCTTTGGTATGGACTATGACGAGTCGCTAAAGCGTTCCATAGTCCCGGTACCGGCGACCCAGTACGGTAACCCGGGCCCGGGCGGCACCTTCAACTACTGGGACGATTTCGCGCTGAACCCGCCGGCCAGCGCGGTGTCTGCGGACATCAAGCTCATGTACCAGCCGACCAGCTGGGAGTACATCCAGTTTCTGGACCATGCCAACAACGGCAGCGTGGCGTTTCTCGCTAACGAAGGCGCGAACATACTCGACGCCTGGCTCAACACCGGCATGGCAGCACCGCACGTCATGGCCTCGGCGGCATGGACGGTATCGGACGTCGACGGCGACGGAGTTCCGGATGCGCAGGACAACTGCCCGAATGATGCCAACCCGCTACAGGAGAACAACGACGGCGATACCGAGGGCGACGTCTGCGATGATGACGACGACAACGACGGCCTTACCGATGTCGAGGAAGGGAATTATGATGGCGTCCCCGGCTATAACCCGGGAACAGATCCCAACCCATTCGATCCCGATACCGATGATGACGGGTATCTCGATGGCGTCGACCCCGTCCCGCTGCATTACAACTATGCTGACGGTAACGTTGCCCCATGGGGTGCTATCGACACCGATGTGAATGCTGCCGACCTGTTGGTCTGTCTGCAGTTCGTGCTCGGCCTGAAAGACCCGACCAACGAGGATCTGGCTCACGGTGACCTGGATCCGATAGGTGCTCCGGATGGCGAAATCGGTCTGCCCGATTATATCCAGCTACAGAAGCTGGT
>JBATFE010000165.1:0-1820 GCA_049664445.1 Gammaproteobacteria bacterium | reverse complement strand
ACCGTCATGGTGGCGAGAATGTCACCGGACTCGGAATCTGCCAGCGCGATGTCGTCACCCTCATTGATGCCCGCGGCTGTCGTTGCATCAGCCGACAGCGTAATCGGGATCGGCCAGAACAGGCCGTTGGCCATCTTCATGCCGTCGCAGACGCCTTCCCAGTCGGCATGGGTCATGAAACCGTCCAGCGGCGTAAAGCCGCCAATGCCCAGCATGATGATGTCACCGGCTTCACGGGAGGAAACATTGATTTTCGTCAGGCCTGCTGCACGCGCCTGTTCGGCTGCCAGTGCCTTGCCTTCAAGCAGCAACGGTTTCAGTTCACCGCCGCCATGTGGCTTCACTAATGTGGACATGAGACTCCTTTTCGATAATGCCGTTTGAAATTTGTTGTCATGCTCAGGTGTGTGCCCGCTAAGCGCTTGAGCACAGACGCACTCCAAACCCGCTGGAGGGGTCGACAACAATACCCCTTTGGCTACGTTTTTCAAACCAGTAATATCTTGCCGCTAATAAAACCAGCTTATCCACAAGCAGCATGAGCAGATGAATTATTACTAATTGTTTTTACTTGTTTATTTATTTATTTAATACCGATATAGGATCACCTAATCATATGCATATCCCTGCCAATACAGGGCAATTTCCAGTCTGGTGCAGTGCCTGGCGCACTCAGGTACCGAAGATCATTTTCACCCCGATAATCACCAGCAGCAGCGCGAACAGCCGCTGCAGGGTTGCCCTTGGCAGGTAGTGGGCCAGTCGTGCACCGAGCGGCGCCGCGGGCACGCTTGCCAGCACTATTGCAGCAACGGCCGGCCAGTAGATAAAGCCACTGTTGTATCCGGGTTGTGCAGCGGCATGCAGTCCGCTGATCACAAAACCCACGGTACCGGCAATGGCAATGGGCAAACCGAGGCTCGCGGCCGTACCGACAGCGAGCCGGATATCCACCCGGTTCCACAACAGAAACGGCACCGACAGGGTGCCGCCCCCGATACCGAGCAGTCCCGACAGCAAGCCGATGACGCTCCCGGTAAGGCCCAGCACGACCGCGCCCGGCAATTGCCGGTGCGCTGCCGGTTTCACGCCCAGTAGTAATTGCCCGGCAACCAGCAGCACAAACACCCCGAACACCTGCGCCAGGGCACTACTGCTCATTTGCTTCGCCAGCCAGGCACTTGCCAGCGCACCCAGCAGTATTCCCGGCGACATTCGACGCACCACCGTCCAGTGCACGCTGCCGCGCCGCTGGTGCGCCAGCAATGAAGAGATCGAGGTCGGGATGATCGTCGCCAGCGACGTACCGACGGCGTAGTGCATGATCGCATCGGCAGCAAAGCCCTGCTGCGCAAACAATATCGCCAGTGCCGGCACGATCACCAGACCGCCGCCAATGCCCAGCAGTCCGGCCATGAGGCCGGCGACGGCGCCGGTCATTAAATAGGTCAGGAGTTCCATGCGGGCATTGTAACCAAGCTGCACTTCACAGGTGTGTCTGTCAGATTTGGCCACCGGTTTTGCCCCGAAGGGCGAGGTGCTTATTTGGCTACCTGTTTCGCCCATTCGGGTGGAGGGCTTCTTTTACCTTCTTACTTCGCCCCGAAGAGCGAGGCGTTTTTTACCCGCCTGTTTCGCCCGTTCGGGCGAGGTACTTTCTCTTGAGTGGCCAAGAGAAAGTACCCAAAGAGAAGGGCAACCCGATGCACTCATCGGCTGCGCCGATTCCCTGCGTTCCTCGCCACTCCGGGGGGCGCGCACAACTCGGCAGGTAAACCTGCCTCAAACAGGGCGCGCGCCTATTCCCCGGAATGGCTGCG
>JBATFE010000164.1:0-6518 GCA_049664445.1 Gammaproteobacteria bacterium | reverse complement strand
ATGGTCTGGTTGGTTGCGATAACATCCGACATTGATAACCCTCCAATATGGCGCCATATCGCGCCTAACTATATGAAATCCTGACGGTTACGTGGAACTTCCAGGCTGCATACGCCTTGCCGGGGTCACCGGTCTGACAGGTGCCACTGGGTGGGGAGTAACCGGACTTTTTAACAGACCGAGTACCTTACCTTTTCTGCTCAATCAGTGCCATATAGACAATGGGGGAACGCCATTGAAATTTAGAATGCTCAAATAGAATCAATATATAAAGTACCGGGTCAGGGGCTTGCTGTGCCGGGTGGCAAGTTTATCTTCCCGGGGCATTTGAGGACGGGTTTCGCCCCCTTGGGCGAGGTACTTTCTCTTGCTTGCCCAAGAGAAAGTACCCAAAGAGAAAGGCACCCTGTGGCTTGTCCGGGCATAAATCTGCGATTTATGCCCGGATACCCTGCGCTTCTCGGTAAAACCGGCGCTCGCGCAACTCGCGATCTCGCTCCGCTCGATTACGCTCAAACAGGGCGCGAGCTTGATCCGGTTTTCCCTGTGATGCTCGGCTGCGCCAGAAGGGGTTTGGGGTGACATCTCTGAACCCTTGCCCTTGTCGAATGCTGCTGGCGCGGCTTGCTCCGGAATGACGGGAAGAGATCGCGCTCGGGAGCTCTTCAACACTACAGCCAGTGAGAGTTGGATGCCTGTAGGTGCAGCCGAGCATCGCAGCCAGTTTGGGAGTAAGCGAGCCGCCCTGTCTGAGCTGGATTTGCTAGCCGACAGGCGCGGCAAATCCTGCGAGTTCGGCGAGCGCCCAAACTGGCGAGAAGCGCAGGGAATCCCGCACTGAAAGTGCGGGACAAGCCTCCAGGATCGCCTTTCTTTTGGGTACTTTTCTTTGGCGGAGCAAAGAAAAGTACCTCGCCCAAGGGGGCGAAACACAGTGCTAGATGCACCACAGGAAGAAAACTTCACGAATCAAATATCCGATAGCACCACCCTGTGTTCCTTCCCGCCAATATGGCACCATTCCCCCAACCAGCCCAAGACGAGCCCCCGAGGACCCCAAGTGACCGTCCGTACCCTGAAACCCGAAGAATTTTTTATCGAGGAAGAGCCCTACTACGAACCGGTCGGTGACGAACTGATGGTGTTCGAGGCAGCCTACAAGAACCAGTTGCCGGTCTTGTTGAAAGGCCCGACCGGATGCGGCAAGACGCGCTTCATGGAACACATGGCCTGGCGCCTGAAACTGCCGCTGATCACCGTTTCCTGTCATGACGACCTCACCGCCTCCGACCTCGTTGGCCGTTACCTGGTGACCGGCGGTGAAACCGTCTGGGTCGACGGCCCGCTGGCGCGTGCGGTGCGCAACGGCGCCATCTGCTACCTCGATGAAATCGTCGAGGCGCGCAAGGACACCACCGTGGTCATCCATCCGCTCGCCGATGACCGTCGCGTGCTGCCGATGGAAAAACTCGGCGAGGTCATCGAGGCCGGCCCAGAGTTCTGCATGGCCATTTCCTACAACCCCGGCTACCAGAGTGTGCTGAAAGATTTGAAACAGAGCACCCGCCAGCGCTTCGTGGCGCTGGAGTTCGATTATCCCTCTGCACAACTCGAAGCAAAAATCGTGGTCAACGAGACCGGCGTGAATGAAGCCACCGCCCACCAGTTGATCCAGTTCGCGCAAATGACCCGCAACCTGAAAGGCAGCGGCCTGGAGGAGGGCGCCAGTACCCGGTTGCTGGTGCATGCTGCCAAGCTGATTGCCGATGGCGTGAACCCGGTGGTGGCGTGCCGCAGTTGTATCGCCGAGGCGTTAACGGATGACGCGGAAATGCTGACGGCGGTGCATGAGTTGAGTGCGTCGGTTTTCTAGCGAACAGTACGCCACACTTACTCACTCAGACCGCGAGATGAAAACGTATAATCAATCACTTCTGCCGACCGCCTACGTCGCTGGCGCTCCTCAGGTGTCGGCAGAGTTCAGACGTTAGGTGACAGTTAGGGATTGTCAGTGAATAAAATAAATCCCAAGAAGTTGCTTGATAGTAAATGGACCGCAGTTAATCCGGTCATGAAAGAAAAACATTTTCTTGTGACTGAGCTTGAGTTCGATGAAGAAGGAGCAGTTGTTCTTTGCTCAATAGAGGCCGTTATATCTAATCGTTCAGAGGCAATCGAATGGCAGGAACTAAAAAATAACAGTCAATGGCTTCAGGGTTGGAAATGAATATATTTATTTGGGTAGGCGCACCTAACAAGGCAATTAACTACGCCCTTCCGGCGCCTGACGCAGCAAAGCTGCACCGGTTATCGCAACGTCATGTGCAATAGAATAAAATGGCGCTAAGTGAATTTGAAATAAAGAAGTGCGAGAAGCTGGTAGGCGAATTTATCAAGAAACGCCGACCACCTGCCCACATCCGAAATGAACTCGATTTGGGATATCGCGTCAAAGGCCAAAGTGTAGAAATATTCGAAATACGTCCGATGTGGCGGAAACCTGATAAAAAGATTGAAGAGGCAGTCGCAAAGACCACCTGCGTAAAAACGAGAAAGACCTGGAATGTTTATTGGCAGAGGGCGGACTTGAAGTGGCATCGTTACGAACCAAATCCGGAAGTAGGTAGTCTAGAAGAGTTTCTGGAAATAGTAGACCGGGATGAATACGCATGCTTTTTTGCTAGCTGCACATAATAAGTCGTCCGAGCCGACGCGGGTAACTGCCGTGGCGCTTCGCGGTGAGTCTGCAGTGCGCGTGGCTCGACTCAAACGTTGATACAAAAGTATGGCGCAACCGAAACTTGGTTACTGGTCGTGGCCTCGGGTATTGCCACAGATCCTGTCAATCGCGTTCCTGATCCTGGTCTTTAGGTTGGTGATCCCGGACGGTGACTGGTCATCAATATTTATCGTTGGTGCAACCATTTACGTTGTATATTCATTCGGATCAAGGTATTTAATACTGACTGCGCACCGGCAGGGTTTGAAGGCAATGGCTCGGAAGGACTACGACCGGGCTATCGAAAGATTCGAGAAAAGTTACGAATTTTTCGCCGCTTATCCCTGGATTGATAAGTATCGAGCAGTTACGATGATGTCACCGTCTCTTTGGACATATCGGGAGATGGCTTTGATGAACATAGCCTCGGTGTATATAGCCAGAAACGACATTACAGCAGCTGAATCAGCATGCGTAAAAGTTCTTGATGAATTTCCCGAGAATGAAGTTGTAGCGGATACATTAAAGCTGATTCGCTCGGCGCCTGGTGCAAATGAAGCCTAACAAATCGCTGTAATACAGGGGCAGGATACATTTATTCAGGTGCCTTTCCCGGTCTGCCGCGTTTTTCGTGTCCCGGTTTGATGGAATGGCTGGCTTGCAACGATCACTTCAGTGCCGGGATCTGCGTGCGCCACGATGCCTGTCAGAAAATTTATACATAAATGTTTACGGCCCCTTTTCGCTATTGCGCCCGGAGATCATGTATGGATTATAAGAATCTGATGCTCATGTTATTCGTACCATTGATTTCAGGAGCATGTGCATCTAATCAGATGAAAGCCTCAGAGATCGAAGAGATGTTTGTAACTGATATCAAGTCAAATGGGATCAAACTGTTCAATTATACTGTGACTACGTCCGACGGTCCGCATAGAGTGAGTGGTCGCAGTAACTCCGGGGGTGAAGTTGGTATGTCAGGAGTAGAGCCGGCCGACTGGCATGGCCGCGAGTCCGGAATGAAAGAAAAAATGCATGAAAAGCTCGATGCCAGGTTGACTGAAACAGGCTATTGTCGAGAAGGTTATATTGTACTCAGTAGTAGTATTGGTGGAGGACGCTCGTTTATAAGAGGAGAATGTAAGGAAGGGGCGACTGAAGATGACCGGAAAAGATTTGCCAATAGCCAATGAAGGGGCCGGATACATTATTCAGGTGGATGTTGCCGGGACTATTTTAAAAACTGCCATAAATGCCTCAGTTCCCTTTTCTGATCTCTTTTACTATTCCTTGCTCAAACCAGCGGGCCATGTAATGCAGGCTGATCGCGCCGATCCGGTCTTCAGCGTGCCGGGACAATAATGATTCGCACATTGCTGCAAATGAATTACCCTCGATCGCAAGCGAAAGCAGTCTGTATTCATCCTCGTCGAGCGGGCGGAACTCGGACAGCAGATCAGTTCCGCGCCACAGCAGCCAGTGAGCGTCTCCCTGCAATTGCGCAGCCGGCGGCTCCTGTCCGGCTTTCAGGGCTTTCCAGCTTTCGATGCTGTTCCAGCCGGCAATGAATAGCTGGGTACCGGGGTGAAAGCGCAGTGTCATGCCTGGCCAGTCGTCTGCAGGAATCTCCTTTAATGCGGACAACGGGACCCGACTGGCGTCCGCTGCATCAAAGACATCGAGCAGTCTGCGTTCGAAGTATGCCAGTTCACTGATTAGCGGATGCGCGTTGAAGGGTTCGGCTTGTGTAAGAAATTCAGGTAAGCGGTCACCGAAATGGCGTAGCGATGTAACACCCGATGGATGTGTTTCTATATAGCCAGCTGCCATGATTTCGAATAAATCATCGCCCAGGTAGAGCCCCAGCATTTCATGGTCGGTCTCCAGTGCCTGTTTCAGACGAATCTGGTAGGCGTTCCGGTAAATATTCAGGCGTGTCTCTGTGTCGATGTTGCCCTGGGCGGCGACTGATCGGGTAATCAGCCCGCTCTTGCCCGACAGGAAATCAATGAAGCGGGTCTGCAGATCAGCCAGCCCGGGCATGGCGGTCCATCAGTCCGGGTAGTGTGTCCATGGCAATTTTTCTGGCAATGCCGAGTTCATCCTGCAGTTCCTCGAATGCAGGAATATTGTCATCCCGCTCGATCATGGTGCTGACCGGGCCAAATAATTTCAGCGCCTCGCTATACAGTTCCCATACCGGGTCCGCCACCAGGTGGTCGTGGGTGTCGATCAGGTAATCGCCGCAATCGGTATGCCCTGCCAGGTGAAATTGCCGCACGTGACTTGCCGGAATTCCCTGTAGATACTCCCACGCTGAAAATCCGTGATTGCGCGCGCTGACATAGATATTGTTTATATCCAGCAGAATGTCGCAGTCGGCGGCGCGTGCTATTTCGGCAAGAAATTCCCATTCGGTCATTGCAGAGGTGGTGTAGGTGAGATAACTGGACACGTTCTCAAGCAGTATCCTGCGCCCGAGAAAATCCTGCACCCGTTCGACCCTCTCGACGACATGACGCAGTGCTTCCTCATTGTAGGGCAGGGGCAGCAGGTCGTGGCTGTTAACAGAGCCGGACGAAGTGAAGCACAGGTGGTCGGAAATCCACTCGGGCTGGATTTCGTTGGCCAGGACCTTGAGCTGCTTCAGGTAATCCGTATCAAGCGGGTCTGTGCTGCCGATGGACATGGAAACGCCATGCATCACCATGGGGTAGTGTTCGCGGATTCGATGCAGATAGTGTTTTGGTTTTCCGCCTGCAATCATGAAATTCTCTGAAAGCACTTCAAACCAGTCGACGGCCGGCCGGTGTTTCAGGACATGCTCGAAATGAGGTACGCGTAGCCCCAGCCCGAAGCCAATAAAGCTGTCACTGTTCATGTCGCATGCAGGATTGCCCGAAAGAACACCGGACGATTTTCGCCCTGAATCCTTCCGGGTTCTCCCTCAAATAGTCCTCAGCCCTTCTTGCCGCCAATATCACTGCATGCTTTTGCAGGCATCGATACAAAGCCATGCCCCTTGCAGCTGGCATGCCCCGCGCAGGCATTCGATGCGGTCTTGCAATCATTGTGTCCGCCACACTTGTTGACGCCATTGCAATGAATCAGGTCGGATTTGGCGATGGTTCCCTTCCAGCTGTCTTTTGTCTCGCCGCCAACGTCACCACAGGCCTTGGACGGCATGGCTACAAAGCCGTGCCCCTTGCAGCTGGCATGGCCCGCGCATGCATTCGATGCTGTTTTGCAGTCATTGTGTCCCTTGCAGGCGTTTACGCCATAGCAATGAACCAGGTCGGTAGATGCCTGCTGCGCCGATGAAGCAGGATTTGACTGACAGCCGCTGAGTAACCCGGCGGCGGCAATCGCAATAGCCACTCCTTTTGTCACAGACTTTACATTCTGTTTTTTCATTACGCTCTCCAATGTACGAGTTTAAAACCGAATCAGTCATACTTGCAGGGATCAACATACCGGGCATTCATCACGGTTTTATCACGGAAATGTTCAAATTAAGCAATTATGGGGCCGGATACATTATTCGGACGGGTGGTGTCTCGGGTTTGGCAATAAATTGACGGGTTCGATATAACTGAAACCAATGACACCATTTATGCCACTACGTCCCGCAGAAGGTCTGCTGAACAACCTCATCCGGTTCCGGCGGTAACATATACACATCTTGCTGCGGTTGTAATTCGTAAGGTTTTTGTAATACCGCATGGAGTTTATGGAATGCTGAAAAATCATCATGATCTTCCGCTGCCCTGATGACGGCTTCTATCTGGTGGTTTCTGGG
>JBATFE010000163.1:0-2404 GCA_049664445.1 Gammaproteobacteria bacterium | reverse complement strand
GGCAATCTGTATCGCCAGCAGGTCATGCGGCAAACCGGCACCGGAAAAGATCGGCAGCTTCTGGCCGCGCACCAGGCTGTTCATCAGATCAATGGTCGAGACACCGGTCTCGATGAAATCGGTCGGCACGGTGCGTGCCGCCGGGTTGATCGAACGACCGTCGATACGGCGCATTCCGGTGGCAGCCACCGGCGGGCCGTTGTCGATGACCCGGCCAACGCCATCAAAGACGCGGCCAAGCAGGTCGGGGCCGACCGCAAAGGTCAGCGGTTCGCCACGAAAACGCACCCGGGTATTGTCGAGATCCAGCCCGGTGGTCGATTCCAGCACCTCGACCGTCAACGACTCATGGCTGAGCGCGGCAATTCGTCCCAGGCGGGCATTGCCCTGCGCGTCGACAACCTCGACCGCCTCATTGAGGCCGACATTCACGGTGCGCTTCAGGAACAGCAGCGGACCCTCGATGCGGGTCGCCACGAAATCAGCATAGACATCAGCCCGCATGATCGGCACTCCCGTTGGTCAACGCCGCAAACGCCCGGTCAAGTCCCTTGCCCAGCACCTCGAAGCGTTCCAGCTCGTCGTTATCGATCTCTTCGCCCATGCGGCGCAGTTGTCGCATCACCGGCAGGCTGTTGATGGCAGCAACATCAACGCCGGCCGCGACGGCCACATCTGACAATTCGATGAAGTGGTCGAGCAGTTGCATCATGGCAATCTGCTTGGTGGCCGGACAGAAACGATCGGTCTCAGAAAAGGCCGACTGGCGCAGGAAGGCCTCGTTGATCAGCTCGGCACACAGCAACACGTTTTGCTGACGAGGCGGCAAGGCATCCTTGCCAACGATGCGCGCCATGCGTTCCAGCTTGGCCTGCTCTTCCAGCAGTCCGAGGAAACGGCGGCGCTGCGCCATCCATTGCGGATTGCCCAGTTCGCTCCAGAACGGCGCCAGTACCTCGATATCCTGCGAATAGGAATTCAACGGGTGAATGGCCGGATAGAAACGCGCCTGTGCACGTGACGCATCCAGCGCCCAGAAGCTGCGCACATAACGCTTGGTGTGCGTGGTCACCGGCTCCGAAAAGTCCGCCGACGGCGGACTCACCGCACCGATAATGCTGAGCGAACCGACCACGCCGCCAAGGGTAGTCACATGCGCCGCCCGCTCGTAAAAATCGGCCTGTCGACTGCTGAGGTAGGCCGGGTAACCGGCCTCACCCGGCAGTTCCCCGAGGCGTCCGGAAACCTCGCGCAAGGCTTCAGCCCAGCGGCTGGTCGAGTCCGCCATCAGCGCCACGCGCAGGCCCTGGTCACGGAAATACTCGGCAACCGTGACCGCGGTATAGATACTGGCCTCACGCGCCGCAACCGGCATATTCGAGGTATTGGCAATGATGACCGTGCGTTCCATCAGCGGCCGGCCGGTTCTGGGGTCCTCCAGCTTTGGGAACTCGTCGAGCACACCGGCCATCTCATTGCCACGCTCTCCGCAGCCGACATAGACGATCACGTCCGCATCACACCACTTCGCCAGCGTCTCCTGCAACACGGTCTTGCCGGTACCAAAACCACCGGGCATGGCGGCACGACTGCCGCAGGCCAGCGGAAACAGGCAGTCGAGAATGCGCTGCCCGGTAAACAGCGGGCCCTCGACCGGGATACGTGCCTTCACCGGTCGCGGCTTGCGTACCGGCCACTGCTGCACCAGGCAGACGCGATGCTCGTCACCCTGCTCATCCCGGAGTACACACACCGGCACATCACCGGGATAGTTCCCGGTAGGGACAATCTCGACAACCGTACCGGACACACCCGGCGGTACCAGGCAGTCCTGCGCACGCGCATCGTTGCGCTTGACAACACCGATGACCTGTCCTGCCCGAAGCTGCTCACCGACAGTGACCCGGGGCCGAAATGGCCAGCTATGGTCGTCTGCCACGTTACTGATCCCCGGTGCAACATACAGACCCTGCGTTGTCAGCGGCCGCAGCAGGCCATCGAAGATATTGCCCAGCAGGCCTGGCCCGAGGGGCACCGACAGGGCCGCACCGGTCCCGGAAATGATGTCTCCCGGACGCAGGCCGGTGGTGTCCTCATAGACCTGGATAACCGCATAGGGGCCATCGAGTCGAATGACTTCACCGAGCAACTGTTGCTCGCCGACCAGCGCCGCCTCGTTAATACTGAAGGGGCGTGCAACAGTCGCGCGCAACACCGGGCCACTGATCCAGGTAATGGTGGCATCAGCAACTGGCTGATGCGACTCCGGCACAGTGGTCATGCATCACCCCCGGCACGCTCGTTACACAGCGCCAGCAGTTCTGCATCGATGCGCTCCCGGTCGTGCAACAGGCCGTCGATGGTCGCATCCATACAGGTACCGTCGGCGCAGATGCGCAGACCG
>JBATFE010000162.1:0-14915 GCA_049664445.1 Gammaproteobacteria bacterium | reverse complement strand
CTCAGCAGTTCCTTGAAACTGGTGTCCTGCTCGCGCAGTTTGCGCTGCAGGCTGCGCAGGCTGGTATTTAATTTGAATGCAATGTCCCCCTGACTGGGTCTGCCATCCGGCAGCTGTTCGATGATTTGGGAGCGCACCTGCATGGTGATATTGTTGCGATCATAGCGGGCCAGGTAATCGATGACGGTCTGGTCATTGAGCCGCGCCAGTTCCGGATGTGCCGTAGCCAGTGGCGCATGAGCAACGGTCCTGTCAAAACACAGGCGGTTGCTGTCGGCCTCGAAATCAATGTTCGGGCCGAACATTATTTCATACGCTGTCGTATTTGCCGGTGTCGGGCGTTGCAGGCAGGTATGCACCGGCAGGATATCAGTGCCTTCAGTCATCTGGCAGATGCGCAGAAAGATGGCCATACCCATGTCCATGGCGGCGTGCACGAAATCCGGACCGAGGTCTGCGATCTGCACCAGCAGATCAGTCGTTGTTTCAGTTTCCTGCAGCTGAAAATCGGGCATGTCGATCAGTATCCGGGAATAGCGCACCAGGCGGCCAAGAACATCATGCAGCGTGTCACTGGCCAGGCAGGCGAGGCCAAGACCGTGTAATACCACTGGCTGAAACTGCCTCGCCACGACCAGGCCGAGGGCCGGATCACCGGTCTCGTCCAGCGCGAGCCGCCACAGTGCCTGCATGCGCAGTGTCGGAATACGCTTCGTCGGGTTGCCGACATCCTCGGGCGAGATACCGGCCTTCTCGAGCAAGGGGGCAGGGTCGTGGCCAAGGCTGCGCAAGGTCTGCGTGAGCAGGGCGGCGACACTGCTGAGAGTGGTAAGTTCCACGGTAATAGCCATCAAGTATCCATTTCCGTATCTATTGACAAGTCTTTGGCATCCATTGATTAACGATCATAGCAATTTATGACTACTGTTTGTCCACCTGAAGGCCACACGCCGTGACTTCTGCCATCACAGACAGGAATCCTGTGCCAAATAGTAAAATGAATGCGAGTATCTACGGCCTCGCCGTTCTGCCTGTCGATTACCTTTCGCGTCTTGGTGACCCCTTTGAGCAGGCATATATAGAGCAGGGGATTGATCCTGTATACCATGACGTATTTACAGCCGGTATCAGGGCCTACCAGCTGATCACTTACCTGAGGCTGGTTCGTGAACACTATGGCCGCGGCGTTGCCAACCAGGTCAGTAACTACCAGCAGCGGCTGCTTGAGAAAGAGGCCGGTGGCTCTGTCATCAGCCATGCCATCGAGCTCATTAAAGCCGCACTCGACAGCGACACTGTCGTGGCCGACACGCAGCATGGCCGTGTTGATATCCCCATTGAAATGAACATTGCCCTGTCACTGCTGCTGGGTGCCGCGTCATCACCGCATTGTGTCAGCCACCCGGATCAGCGTGCCACCGAGATCGGCAACATGGATCTGGATATTGACTGGCTGTTATCGAACTGCCTGGTACGTGCGCGTGATGAGATGCAGCGGGTTTTCGCACCGTTGCTTGCCTGTGTTGACTGCGGTGTGCATAGGGAATTGGCACAGGCCTGCCTCAACGACAAGCTGGTCGTCATTTAGTCCTGCATTAAAAACAGATTGTTACCATGACCAGGATCGTTGCTGTATGGTTTAACTGACAATCAGAAACACGCCCAGCACCATCAGCAATCCCGCCAGCAGGTTTTTCCGCAGGCCCGTTTCGCCAAACAACCAGGCACCGTAAAGCAGGCCGAAGAGCAGACTGGTGCGTTTCACGGCCACCATGTAGGCCACCTCGATATGGGCAATGGCATAAAAATGCGTCACCACCATGGCCGCCATGAACAGGCCAATGCCCAGGTGTGCCATGCGATGCTGGCCCAGCGCGCGCCAGCTGGATACATCCCGCGAAGAAAATAATACGACTGAGGCGGCACCCAGAACCACGAAATAGAAGGGGCCGAAAAACCCCGGGGTTACCTGCAGCATTGCCGCCTTGCTGGTCACGGATGTCAGACTGTAGATCGCGGCCACACCCAGCATCAGGCGTGAGCCGCGCTCGCGCGTAATGGCCCGAAACGGTGCCAGCACATTCAGTCCGGTTCCACCCTGTGCCGCCTTGAGGTT
The DNA here is from genome assembly GCA_049664445.1 of Gammaproteobacteria bacterium. Lineage (GTDB taxonomy): Bacteria > Pseudomonadota > Gammaproteobacteria > UBA9214 > UBA9214 > UBA9214. The sequence continues at coordinate 12,799 of JBATFE010000162.1, read as the reverse complement.
CAGCAGCCAGGCCCCGAGAACCACCAGCAGAATGCCCGAGAAGCCTGTCCGGCTGACCGTTTCGCCCAGTAACAGGTAACCGGTGAGTGTGTTGAACACCGGTGTAAAGGCCAGGTAGGGCAGGGTCAGTGACAGTGGCGAATCACGAATGGCCAGCATGTACAGCCACATCGCGATCAATTCCAGCGGCAGGGAGACCACTATCCATCCCCAGAAAACCGCTGACAATTGCGGCCACGGTTGCCATAGCAACAGCGGCACTAAAAGTATGCCGGATACCCCGAAGCGCACCAGCACCAGTTCCCCCGGGCGATAGTGACTGAGGTAACGCTTCGACAGGGTATCCGCCGTGGCCAGGAAAAAGGCCGAGAGTAATGTCAGACTGATCCAGTGCATGCTTGCAAGCATACCGGGAACCTGTGTGATTACATAAATCCGGAGGCTCCGAGTGCCGTGCAGCGGGGGCAGCGAGCAAGGTGGGCAACGCCGTGAAGTGATGATGTGTCCAGAGTGCCGTTTATACTATAAAATGTACCTTCAGCAAGGTGATGATTTTATGAAATGCAGTGTAGAAAGACTGATTGAGGCGCTGATCGGTATCGAACTCGCACAGGCGCGCAAGGCGGCTGAAGACAAGGCCGTGCAGGCGCGCAAGGCGAGCTACGTGGTGACCCTGTCGCGCAGCTATGGTTCGCATGGCCACCAGATTGGCCAGGCACTTGCCGACCGTCTCGGGGTAAGGTGTTGCGATCGTGCGATCCTCGAAGGGGTGGCAAAGCGCGCCGACCTGGATGACAAACTGGTAAAACAACTCGATGAGAACCTCGAGCATGTACACAGAAAGCCGTGGAAGATCCTGTTCAAGAACAAGTCTTATCCCAAGGAGCGTTACCTTCATCACCTGGTGAAGGTCGTCCTGAATATCTCAAAGAAGGGCGGTGTCATCGTCGGCCGCGGCGCCCACCTGATACTCGGGCCCGGCAGGGCCTTCCGTATCCGCATCATTGGCAGCCGTGCTGTTTGCGCGCGCCGGGTTGCCGAGCGCAAAAAAATCGATCTCAAGGCCGCCAGGGAACGTGTCAAGAGCGTCAACCGTCATCGTGCCGACTACCTGCAGCATCTCTATGGCAAGAACATCAATGACTGCAGGGACTATGACCTCGTCATCAATACCGACCGCATTGACGTGGATTCGGCCGTTGAACTGATCCTCCATCACATGCAGCAGGCCGGCTATGATATCCCCGAGAAACTCCTGCATGCCGTCTGAATGATCCGCACCCTCCCCGGCAGGTCGCATGCCCCCTGCAGATCCGGGCACATTCCAGAATTTCCTGCCACCTGACGTTATATAAGGGTATCGGCGACCGTACTGCGGCGCACTGACGGGGCAAAAGGGCAGGTACTATCATGACTGAGACACGCATACATAACCGACTCTTTAGCGGCGCCATACTGGCCTTGCTGGCGCTATTGCAAGGCTGTGCCACACTCAACAAGGACGAATGCATGCTTGCCGACTGGCGCCTGATCGGCTACCAGGACGGTGTCGCCGGCAAGCCCGCCACGCAGGTCGGCGACTACCGCGAGGACTGCGCAAAACACGCCGTGGTCCCCGATCTGGATGCCTACCGCGCCGGCCGTCGTGAAGGCCTGCAACAGTACTGCACGGCGAGCAATGGTTACCGCCTCGGCAATGCCGGGCGTGGTTATGCCGCCGTTTGCCCGGTGTCGCTGGAAGGTCATTTCCGCGATGGCTACAATAGCGGCCGGGAACTCTATCTGGCGCGCTCGGCAGTCAACAAGACCCATTCACATATCAATCAACGTAAACAAATGCTGTCAAATCTGGAAGACAACAGGGCAGAGAAACTGGCAGCCCTGATCGCGGATGGCATCAAGGCCGATCAGCGGGTGATGATCGTCTACGAACTCAACGAACTGCAGCAGGAAATGAACAGTGTCGAGGACGAGATCGTTGAGCTCGAATATGACCTCGAGGACCAGCAGGCCCGACTTGATCATCTCAGCCGCAACAGTGCCTATTGAAATTCAGTACAATCTTGACCGGATGCCGCGACACCTCCCATGAGGAACTGTCAGTCTATTTGTTGATATCATTGATATCATGCACCTGACACCTGTTTATCCACTCCTGACCGCTGCACTTGTGATGCTATTCCCGACGGCCGCGGCCAGTGATGACCCGGAGGCATGGCTGCAACAGGATGACGACAGCAGGGTGCGACAGGTCAATGAAGGCACCCTCGACTTCCTCCATGACGCACAGGACCGCAGGGTATTGCAGACCCGCAACTGGCTCACCATCACCCCCGGGAGTTTGCACAATGGCTGGGTTGCGCTGTATCAGTGCCAGAGCAACCTCGATCCCGTTGCCGCTGTGGAGGTGGTGTATCGCTATCATGGTCTGCGCAACCTGCGAGTGGTGTCGAGTCGCAGGATTGAACGTGCCCGGGTGGAACAGAACAGCGTGCAGCTGGAGCAGGTACAGGAGGGGGGCGAGGTCTGTATCGAGGCCGAGGTGCAGGTTCTGAAACCCGACGGGGCGGATGGCTACACGCTGCAGAGCGGCCCCTTTCATCGGCGCTTTCTGGACGGTTATTATCCGGTGCGGCTGGATTACCGCATCCACTGGCCCGCAGACCGGCTGCAGCTGGCGTCGGTTCACCCGCAACAGCAGGAAGGTTTTACGATCAGCGATCAGCCCGGTGAACTGCGCATCGATACCCTGTTTGAAGGCAAGTTGACCATAGCGATTCGTTTCAGCGCGCCATTAAAACGTTGAGAGGGGATAGTCAGCGTCTTATCCTGTAAAATGCGGCCGTAACCCGAGAATTGATATGTCCGCCATCCCGATCCCCACGGCCGGCACCGCGCTCTACGACTACCCGAAGTACTGGGCCGAGTGTTACGGCAATGCTGAATTTTTACCCGTGTCAAAAGCGGAGATGGCTGTGCTCGGCTGGGATTCCTGCGACATCATCATCGTCACCGGTGACGCCTATGTCGACCAGCCATCGTTTGGCATGGCGGTCATCGGCCGGCTGCTGGAGGCACAGGGTTTCCGCGTCGGCATCATTGCGCAACCCGACTGGCACTCGAAATCGCCCTTTGAAGCACTCGGTAAACCGAACCTGTTCTTCGGTGTCACCGCCGGCAACATGGACTCCATGATCAATCGCTACACCGCCGATCGCAAACCGCGCTCGGACGATGCCTATACACCGGGCGGGCAGGGCGGGGCACGCCCCGATCGTTGTTCACTGGCCTACAGCCAACGTTGCAGGGAGGCCTATCCCGATGTGCCCATCGTGCTCGGCGGCATCGAGGCCTCGCTGCGACGCATCGCCCATTACGACTACTGGCAGGACAGCGTGCGCCGCTCCATCCTGCTGGATGCCAGTGCCGACATGCTGCTCTACGGCAACGCCGAACGCGCCATCGCCGAGATTGCGCAGCGCCTGTCGCTGGGTGAGGACATCGCCACTATGACCGACGTACGCGGTACGGCCTTCATTCGCCGCGACACCCCGCAAGGCTACAGCGAGATCGATTCCACCCGCATCGACCGTCCCGGCAGGATCGACACCATCGTCAATCCCTACATCAACACGCAGGAAATGAGTGATTGCGAGAAACAGCGCCGCAATGCACAGCAGTTCGGCATCGATGAAAGCGGTGCGCAGATCGTGGAGTTCACCCCGCCGCAAAAACTTGACCGGAGCAGGACCGTCATCCGTCTGCCGTCGTTCGAAAAGGTGCGCAATGACCGGGCATTGTATGCACATGCCAGCCGTGTGCTGCACCTCGAGACCAATCCCGGCAATGCGCGTGCCCTGGTGCAACAACACGAGGGCAAGGACATCTGGCTGAATCCGCCACCGATTCCGTTAACGACAGAGGAAATGGACTACGTCTTCGGCTTGCCCTATGCGCGCGTGCCGCATCCCGTATACCAGGGTGCGCGCATCCCTGCCTGGGAAATGATCCGCTTCTCGGTGAATATCATGCGCGGCTGCTTCGGCGGCTGTACCTTCTGTTCCATCACAGAGCACGAGGGGCGCATCATCCAGAACCGCTCGCAGGCATCCATTCTTCACGAGATCGAGGAAATCCGCGACAAGGTGCCGGGTTTCACCGGCGTGATCTCCGATCTTGGCGGTCCGACCGCGAACATGTATCGCATTGCCTGCAAGAGCCGCGAGATCGAGGCCGCCTGTCGCAAACCCAGTTGCGTTTACCCGGGGATTTGTCCGAATCTCAACACCGACCACTCGGCACTGACCCAACTCTATCGTGAAGCCAGAAACCTCAAGGGCGTGAAAAAAGTGCTGATTGCCTCGGGCCTCCGCTACGACCTTGCCATCGAGGATCCGGAGTACGTCAGGGAACTGGTGACCCACCATGTTGGTGGCTACCTGAAGATCGCCCCGGAACACACAGAGAACGGTCCGCTGTCAAAGATGATGAAGCCGGGTATCGGTGCCTACGACAGGTTCAAACAACTGTTCGAGAAGTTCAGCAAGGAAGCAGGCAAGGAACAGTATTTGATCCCGTACTTCATTGCCGCACACCCCGGGACCACTGACGGGGATATGCTCCATCTTGCCCTGTGGCTGAAACAGAACGGTTTCCGCGCCGACCAGGTGCAGGCATTCTACCCTTCACCGATGGCCACGGCGACGGCTATGTTCCACACGGATAAAAATCCACTGAAGAAAGTGACGTACAAAAGTGATCGGGTCGAAAGTGTCAAGGACCCCGAACAGCGCAAACTGCACAAGGCCTTTCTGCGCTATCACGACCCGAACAACTGGCCACTACTGCGCAAGACGCTGAGACAGATGGGCAGGGAAGACCTCATTGGCGACGGCAAACAGCAGCTGATACCCGGGGAACAATCCGGACATCAAAAAGCCTACCAGGCACCACGGCGCAAGAATACCGCGAGCGCCCATCAACGCCGCACCAGGGGCAAGAAGATCCTCACCCAGCACAGCGGCCTGCCACCACGGTCCAGCCGATAGTTTTGCAGCCGCGATAACGTGTCATCCTTACGGGTTGGTGCAGGGCACCATGCGCCGGGACACATCAGAAGAGGGCTGCGATTTAAGCCTAGCGAAGCTGGTACTTGCGTGAACTCCGAATCATGGAACGTACGCGGGACATATGGCTACCGGTGCTGATTAGCACATAACGTTCCGCATCATCATAGGCGCGCCCGGCGTCGCAACTGAGTGGAGTGCCTGAAGCCTGACAAATTTCCGCCACGAATGCCTGCAGGCAAACAGGCAACTCATCATCATCACAACCCAGGCAGCCATCCTGTTCCGGTTCACAGGCCAGCGCGCTGGCTGGAATTAATGCCCATCCGAGGACAACGCCCCGGATCAAGCGGAAAAATCGTAACTTCATGAATAATCTCCATAATACATATTGATGCTGCCCTGTATGCCTGACCTGGCAGCTGGTTTATGCGTAGAGTATTGCATAGACACTACCGGTATTTCTCCAGGAATTATCAAAACATCGGTGTAGCCATTGATTTCTTCAGGTTTTTTTCAATCACCAGGGAAGTTGCAGCAGTTGTAACAGGTCCGGCAGACCGATCTCTCCGTCAGGTGCACCGGGTGGATAAAGATCGCCATGAGCCAGTTCCAGATCACCCGGAGTAAGCAGTCCAAGCACGATTCTCATCATGACGACATGATCACCGGCGTTAATTTGGTCGTCCGGACTGCCCAGCGGAGCCACATCACCGTCATCGAAATTATACGTCAGCGGAATCGGGTCGACGGCATCGAAATGGCTGTCACCATCCGTGTCTCCTGACAGGGGATTGAGATCATCACCCTCCGTATAGGCCGGGTCATTGTCATAGTTCACTTCAAAGAAGTCACTCAGCCCGTCTCCGTCGCTATCACTCAAGAGCGGATTGGTGCCGATTCCCGTTTCAAACACATCGGTCAGCCCGTCATCATCGTCATCGGCGTCACAGGCATCACCGTCGCCGTCGCCGTCGGTATCCACTTGGTCCGGGTTGGCAACCGCACTGCAGTTGTCACAGGCATCACCGGCACCGTCGCCATCACTATCCGCCTGACCCGGGTTCACAACGAGCGGACAGTTATCCGGGTTTTTCAGGATGGTGAAGTAATCATCGACGGCGCCAGTCTCTCTCACGAAGGTGGCATCGAGGCGATTGCCGTTCACATCCAGCACCAGTGAGCCAAGGCGATTTAACGAGGCATGAATCATGACCGGGTGATTCAATGCACCGCCACTTGTCTTGCCGGAACTGCCGGCGGTGATGTACACGGCACCACGATACGGGGCCGCCTCATTAAACACGGCCTTGTAGGCGCCATTACCACCTGTTGTGCCATCACCGGCATCCACCTGCATGGCTGGAGTCAGCGTGGTTGAGTCCCCGTAATGCCCGTCGAGCAGAAAGGAGCGTTCATAGGAATGACTGTGACCGGAGAGCACCAGGTCGACGCCGGCTGCTTCCAGGATCGGCAGGGCATTCTGGCGCATTTCTATCATTGCGATTTCAGTGCCCGAGTCTGAGTTGTGACTACCCTTGCTGTAGGGCGGATGATGCCAGAAGGCGATGATCCATTCCTGCGTGGTGGCCGCCAGGTCCAGTGCCAACCAGCTCAACATGGCACCGCCGGTTGAACGGTTGGTTTCATAGGACGCCAGGCAGATGAAATGAATGTTGCCGTAGTCAAATGAATAATAGGCCTCGGTGCCGGATGCCAGTCCACCGGCCTCGCCATCCGTGGGCAGGGTAAAGATGTCGTAATACGGTCCGGACTGCGTCGCAGAATCTGCCGATTTACCATCGTGATTTCCCAGCGTTGGCCACAGCACGGACTTCTGCAGCATCTCAGGGTACATGTCGAACACCGCGGCCTGGTACTGGCCGTCGGTACCATCGTTATAGGCATTGTCACCGAGCATCAGCCACAGGTCCGTGTGGGTGCTGCCGGTGAAGCTGGCGTAGGCATCGGCCACGGCCTGCGCATTGGCATTGGCCGTGCCGGAATCCCCGAGCACCCAGATGCGGGTGGGCTTTACTGTACCCGCCACAGGTGAGGTCAGAAAGAAATGTTCGGCATCATCGCCGGCAAACACCTCGCTGCTACTGCCAATGGAATAATAGTAGGTGGTATCCGGGGCCAGGCCGCTCAGCGCGACCGTATGTTCCGTGGTACTGCCTGCCACATCGACTATGTTGGTGAGATTGCCGGGCGCATCGCCATAGCGGACCCGGCTGTTGGTAGCCGTTGCCGTGCGCCATTTAATAACAATGCTCGTGGGGGTGCCCTGTTGCAAATACGGGCCGCGCGTGACCGTGACGTCGTCATTGATGGACAGTCGTGGGACCAGCACCAGGTCGCTGGATGAACCAGACGAGCCGAATCTGTTCCATGCACCAATGGCAAGGACATTAGTGCCGCTGTGTATAGCAGAAAGAGCCACGGTAGTAATATTCTGCAACGGTGCATAGTTGGGGCTCGATCCATTACTGGACTCGTGCAAGGTCGGCGTTGAGTTCCAAGTCAGCGTATTGCCGGGCATCTCGGTGGAACGAAACACCTCGACGCCATTGATCCATGCCGCGTAGCCGTCGTCATAATCCACTCCCAGGGATACCGTGGAGACCGACGAGATATCATCAATCGTAAATGTCGTGCGGGTGTAGAGAGAGCGTGTGTCACTGGGTACCGTGGTCAGGAACAGGTTCAGTGCACCCGAGCCGGTGTCATAACCAATGCCATAGAGACCACTGCTCCAGCCGGAATCCGTAAAGCCCTCGGCAGCCCAGCTGATGCCCAGGCCGGGGTCGCTACTGTTGGCCAGGTACCTGTTTGCTGAACCGGCCTCCACCAGCACCTGGGGTGCCGCCAGGTTGCAGAGCGGCCAGAGCAGCAGCGCCAGCAGCAGGCTGAATCGCAGCAGTACAGGGCTACTGTTCATTGTCTTCCTGCAGGTCTGCCGATTGCAGCCGCGCGGAGAGTGCCGTTTCCAGTTGCTGCATCGACCGGGTCTGGCGGTGTCGTGGCGGCAGGGCAGCGACCGCTGCCTGCGCGGCGAGAAAGGCCTGCCGCGCTTCCTGATCACGCTGTGCAGCAACCAGGATATCGCCACGTTCAAGCAGCAGGAATTCCTTGCGGTTGGCGCGGGCAATCAGGGGATCAAGGCGCTTGAGTGCGGCATCGAAGTTGCCACGTCCTGTTTCAAGTTCCACGCCATAGAGTGCGAGGGTTTGAATCCCGCCCAACACCTGCATGCCTTCATCCAGACTTTGCAGGGCCTCATTGATGTACGCATCGCCCGCGGCAGCATAGGCGCGGGCGCGTTCCAGGTAATACTCCGGCAAGGGTTTGCCGGCTGCAGGAAAATGTTCTATGGCACGGCTGTAGTCCCCCGCCGCGGCCAGCGGCTTGCCCAGTGCACGGTAGGTCTCTGCGCGTGTAACCAGTGCACGCACATCGCCCGGCTGTCGGTCAAGAGCACGGTTCAGGTGAGGCAGCGCCTGTTGCGGTGAGCCCTGGTCAAGCCGTGTCCGGCCCAGTCCGAGTTCGGCAGCGGCCGCAGTTGCATCGAGCTGCCGGGCCTTGCGGAAATCCGCCAGTGCCTGGTTCCAGTCCCGGTGAATGCGGTAGAGGTCGCCGCGCTGCAAATATAACTGCGGACTCGCCGGGTCTTGCCGGATCTGCAGGGTGAGTCCCTGTATCTCATCATCAACACCGGCATGCCCGGGCGCGCTGGTTGAAAATAGCGTGGTCGAGAGCAACAGCAACGATACCGGCAGTGACGGCAGCCGGTGTATTCTTGACATGGAAAGCGTTTTAAGCATCGGAAAATTATCGACCCGCTGTTAGTTGTTCTACAAACAAAGCGCCCTTCTGCCCATTAGACATACCCGCGGGGCTGTAAACAACCATGAATCCGCACGGATATTCCATACAGGAACAGAAGTGCTACTATCGCCTTGCGAAACAGCCATGTCGGCTGCCGGATACTCGATCAAGGTCACACTAAACCATGTCGCATATTGTTACCCGCTACCCGCTCATGCTGTTCATCCTGCTCGGCCTGCTGTTCCCTGCGTACGCGCCGGCCCAGGAGGAGGGTGTGGGGACACAGGCAGACGCTATGCAGCTGCAGGAAACCATCAACACGCTGCAATCACTCATCAAGCTGCAGGCCGAGCTGAGGCGTGACATTCAGGCGCTCGGCCAACAGCTGGCGGCTGCCAAAACCGTGTCCGAAAAGAATGAAATCCAGACGCAGCTGGACAAGCTTGAAATCGACCTGCAGACCACCACTCGCAACCTCAGGGAGATCGGGGCCGGAGCGGACATCGCCAGCCTGCGGGCGACAGAGGAACCGGAGTTCAGCCTGCAGCAAGAGTTCTTTGCCCTGCTCAAGCCCGCGCTCAAGGAATTGAAGGACATGACCAGCCATGTCCGGGAGAAGTCCGAGCTCAAGGAAAAAATCACCTACTATGAGGACAAGCAGCCGGTTGCCGAGCTGGCGGTGGCCAATATCATGGCCCTGCTGGCCAATAATGAAGATGAATCCCTGGAAAGATACCTCGAAGGCATGCTGGTGGAATGGCGCAAGCAGCTGACGGTCATTCAAAGCGAGCTGCAGTCCGCCAAGCTGCAGCTCGAAAAGCTGGAGAGTTCGGAGGCCTCACTGGCCGATGCCTCGCAGAGCTACCTGAAATCCTTCTTCCAGAAGCGCGGCCTCTACCTGACCCAGGCCATCCTGGTAGTGGTGGCTATTCTGCTTTTATCGCGCCTGAGCTACAAGGCCATAGAGAGGTACATACCGGGATACCGCAAGGAACACCGCAGCTTTCGACTTCGCCTGCTGGACCTGGTGCACCGCTTCGTCACGATTATCCTCGCCATCATGGGCCCGATGGTGGTGTTTTATGTAGTAGAGGACTGGGTGCTGTTCAGTCTCGGCATCCTGCTGCTGCTGGGCATCGGTCTGACACTGCGCAATGCCTTGCCGCGCTACTGGCAGCAAATCCAGCTGTTTCTCAATATCGGCACGGTGCGCGAGGGTGAACGGATCGACCTCGACGGGCTGCCGTGGCGGGTGCGGCAGATCAATATCTTCAGCCTGCTGGAAAACCCGGCGGCCGAGCTCAGCCAGCGGGTGCGCATCGACGACCTGGTCGATCTGAAATCACGGCCGGTCAAGCGGGATGATCCCTGGTTTCCCTGCAAGAAGGATGACTGGGTGATGTTGAGTGACGGTATGCGCGGCAAGGTCTCGGGCATCTCGCAGGAGCTGGTGCAAATGATCGAGCGCGGCGGTGCCTACCGCACCTACCAGACCGCAGATTTCCTCGGCCTGTCACCGATCAATCTGTCCAGGAGTTTCCGCCTCAAGGAGACGATCGGTATCAGTTATAACCTGCAACGCGAGAGTGTTGCCGGCATACCGGACATCCTGAAAGGCCATATCGAGCAGCGCGTCGCCGACGAGGGTTACGCGGATGGCATGCACAGCCTGCGTGTCGAGTTTGAGAAGGCCAATACCTCCTCGCTGGATCTCGTCGTGATCGCCGACTTCGACGGGGTGCTGGCAGAAATTTATGGCCGTCTGCGACGCGCCATGCAGCGCTGGTGCGTGGAGGCCTGCAACGAAAATGGCTGGGAGATACCGTTCACCCAGCTGACATTGCACCAGGCCGAGGCCGCGAACCCGTAACGCCATTTTCCGAACAGATGCCGGGCAATGGCAGGTGCGCCGTCCCCGGCGCGCCTGCACTGTTTTATGCATCCGTGATCATCTCCGCGCTCAGGTCAGTGCCGGGTAATCGGTATAGCCCTTTTCATCGCCACCATAGAACGTGTCGGGGTCCGGTGTATTCAATGCAGCGCCTGTTTTAAAGCGATCTACCAGGTCCGGGTTGGCCAGAAACAGCTTGCCAAATGACACCATGTCGACAGCGCCGCTGGCTATGGCGGCCTCGGCGCGGGCCTGGTCATATTCGCAGTTCGCCATGTAACAGCCGTCGAAATGGTCGCGGATCTGTCGATAGTTCACCCGGCTTTCACCGCCCATCATTTCCCCTTCCACCACGTGCAGGTAGCCGAGACCCTTGCCGCTGAGTGCGCTGGCGACAAGGTTGAACGTGGTCTGCGGGTCGGAGTCATGAATATCGTTGAAGGAGTTTTCCGGCGATATGCGCACGCCCACGCGTGCGGGTTCCCAGCTCTCCAGCACGGCAGACAGCACCTCCATCAACAGCCGGCTACGGTTTTCCAGCGAGCCGCCGTAGCGGTCCTCACGCCGGTTGGTACCATCACGCAGGAACTGATCCAGTAAATAACCATTGGCGGAGTGGATCTCCACGCCATCGAAGCCGGCCTCCACGGCATATCTTGCGGCCCGCCGATACTGGTCCACGATGCCCGGCAGCTCGTCTGTGCGCAGCGCCCTGGGTTCGACAAAAGGCTTTAGCCCTTCACAGGTAAACGCATCACCCTCGGGTTTGATGGCTGAAGCGGACACTGGCTGCCGGTTGTCCGGTAACAGGTCCGGGTGGGAAATGCGGCCGCAGTACCATAGCTGTACAAACAGCCGTCCCCCCTGTGCATGCACCGCGTCATTCACGGCGCGCCAGCCGTGCACCTGCTCCTCGCTGTGAATCCCCGGTGTTGCCGGGTAACCTATCCCGTCCGGCGATACCTGGGTGGCCTCGGAGATGATCAAGCCGGCACTGGCGCGCTGGGCATAGTAGGTCGCGTTCATCGCCTGGGGCACATTACCGGGCATGGCCGCGCGGTTACGCGTGAGCGGCGCCATGATTACCCGGTTTGGCAATATCAGGTCACCCAGACTGATGGGCGAGAATAGATCGATGCGTGTCTTGTCTTGCGTACCGGCCGTCATACTGTTTTCTCCATGGTTGCCACTGGATGGATTGTAATGGCAAAGAGATCAGCAGCGGTAGCTATGCAGTTAAACCGCCGGGCTAGTGAATTCAGTGCCGTTCTGAAATATCATAGGCGCCCTTCAAGGAATCAGCCCTAAACCAGATTCAGAGATCCTTACCATGCCTGCAACCATCATCTATACCGAAACTGACGAAGCGCCAGCACTGGCCACGTATTCCTTTTTGCCGGTTGTACAGGCCTTTGCCCGGGTCGCGGGTGTGGCGGTGGAAAGCCGTGATATTTCACTGTCCGGCCGGATTATTGCGACTTTTCCCGACAAGCTCACGGAGCAGCAGAAGATTGGCGATGCGCTGGCAGAGCTGGGCCAGCTGGTGAAAACGCCCGGAGCCAATATTATCAAGCTGCCGAATATCAGTGCATCGGTGCCGCAGTTGCTCGATGCGATCAGGGAATTGCAGGCACAGGGTTATGATATTCCGGACTTCCCGCAAGAACCCGCCAATGCCGGGGAAGAGGCAATCAGGTTGCGTTATGCGAAGGTACTCGGCAGTGCCGTGAATCCGGTTTTGCGTGAAGGCAATTCGGATCGTCGTGTCGCCGGTCCGGTGAAGGAATATGCGAAGGCCCATCCGCACTCGATGGGGGCGTGGTCACCCGATTCGAAGTCACATGTCGCCTCGATGTCCGACGGTGACTTCTACTCAAGTGAGCGGTCTGCCGTGATGACGACGGTAGATGAGCTGAAGATCACCCTGACGACCGCTGCCGGCGAGTCGCGGGTACTGAAAGAATCCGTGCCCGTGCTCGAGGGTGAGGTGGTCGATGCCACCGTCATGAACCGT
>JBATFE010000161.1:0-4618 GCA_049664445.1 Gammaproteobacteria bacterium | reverse complement strand
GCACCAGGATGACAATGATCTTGACGAGTGAATACAGCACCACATTGGCCTTGATGTCAGCCCAGAAATACACCCCGAGCACCACCAGCAGGGCAGTCAGCACCACAGCTGTCAGCAGCGTCACCAGCAACTGGCTCTTGTATTTCTCGATATAGGTGTTCGTCATTGGCGTAGCCCCTGTCAAACCCGCTTGATGCCGATCGGGCCAAAAGCGGCGCCGAGCGCGGCGGACTGATCGGTCCCCGTCTGTACCCACACACAGCCGTCCGGCACCCGTTCACTGATCTCGACCGTCATGGTGGTGCTGGCATCACCCTGCTTTACCGTCACCGTGTCGCCCGCCTGCACGCCGCTCGCCTGCGCCCGGGCGGCATTGATTCGACAGTGCGCGGCCGCTTCCGCATCCGGCGTTGCCTGTAATGAAGCAGCGCGACGCACCAGTGCATCGACCGACAGGATGGCCACGTCACCGATGCGCTGCAGAGTGGATGCAGTCATCGCTGCGGCGACCGCACCGGCAGGCTGGCTGTTATCCAGCGTGAGGATACCCGTCTGCTCGCGCAGGGCATCGCGGATTTCCTCGCTGCTGTGTTGTTCAAAACCGTCCAGGCCAAACTGGTTGGCCAGTACGCGCAGTACCTTCCAGCCCGGGCGGCTGTCACCCACGGGCGTGGCAACGCCGGTAAAACTCTGCCAGCGACCCTCGGTATTCACACAGGTACCGGAGGTTTCGGTAAACGGGCCCATCGGCAGCAACACATCGGCACAGGCCTTCATGGCGTCACTGGCAAAAGGCGTGATAGCGACCACCACCTCGGCGCCGTTCATGGCACTGCTGGCCGCCGCGGCGTCGGCGCAGTCATGCCCGGGTTCAACAGCAAACAGCAGATAGCCCTTGCGCGGCGCGCTCAGCATGGCATGTGCATCCAGTCCGGCTGTTGGCAGCTTGCTGCCGGCAGGACCCCGGTGTGGCAGCACACCTGCCAGCCAGCCACCGGCACTGTTGGCACCGTCCGTCAGTACACCCAGTGTTGCGCCACTGGCAGTGGCCACAATTCCGGCCAGCGCCTTCAGCATGGAGTATTGCGGATGTGCGCTTGCGGCGTTACCCAGCAACACGCTGGCGGCATCGGCCTCCTTGAGCGCCGCGGCCATACGGCGCTGCGCGTCATCCGGCGTGGCCTTTGCAATCGCCGTCTTCACCGCAGCCGTTGTGCCACTGCCCGCATCGGGGAAACATGCGGCCACGGCGGCCAGCGCAGCCACCATCTGTGCTGGCGGCACAATGCTCTTAGCATGGACGTCAAACAGGAATTCGTAATCGACCGGGTTGATGCACATCAGCTGCGCGCCGGCGATGGCCGCCTTGCGCAGGCGATGACCGATGATCGGCTGGTCCTTGCGCGGGTTGGCGCCTATCAGCAGGGCGGCATTGAGGCTCTCCAGCGCGGCCAGCGGCTGTCCCAGGGTGGGACACAGCGGCGCAGTGTCCTGGTCGCTGAAATCCACCTGCCGCAGCCGGTGGTCAATGTTGTTCACACCCAGGCCGCGGGCAAGCGCCTGCAGCAGTGACATTTCTTCCAGTGTGGCTGATGGGGAAACCAGCACACCGACCTGATCCGCACCGTGTGCCTCGATGACACCACCGAGCCCGTCCACCGCGGCCTGCAGGCCGGTTTCCCAGTCGACCGCTTCCCAGTCGCCATCGATCTTCAGCATCGGTGTCTGCAGACGATCCTCGCTATAGAGACCCTCGTAACTGAAGCGGTCACGGTCAGACAGCCAGACTTCATTGAGTTCCTCGTTCTCGCGCGGCACCACGCGCATCACCTGACCGCGGCGGGTATGGACAAACAGGTTGGAACCGACACAATCATGCGGGGTAACGGAGGTGTGCTGCTGCAATTCCCAGGCGCGTGCCTTGAAGCGGAACGGCCTGGAGGTCAGCGCACCCACCGGGCAGACATCGATAACATTTCCGGACAGTTCCGACTCCAGCGACTTCTCGATATAGGTACCGATCTCCATGTTCTCGCCGCGGCCGGTGGCACCGAGTTCCATCTTGCCGGCCACCTCGCGCAACATGCGGATACAACGGGTGCAATGGATGCAGCGCGTCATGTCGGTGGCAATCAGGGGACCGATATACTTGTCCTTGACGACGCGCTTGCCCTCGGAGAAACGCGATACATCGCGTCCATAAGCCAGCGCCAGGTCCTGCAGTTCACACTCACCACCCTGGTCACAGATCGGGCAATCGAGCGGGTGATTGATGAGTAGAAACTCCATGACGGCCTTCTGGCCACCGGTGGCGATATCCGAGCGGGTAAATATCTTCATACCCTCGGCAACCGGCGTGGCGCAGGCCGGCAGCGGTTTCGGCACCTTCTCCACCTCCACCATGCACATGCGGCAGTTGGCAGCGATCGAGAGTTTCTTGTGGTAGCAGAAGCGCGGTACGCTGATACCCAGCGCATCGGTCACCTCGATAATCATGGCACCCTTGCGCGCCTGGCAGGGCTGGCCATCGATCTCGATATTGACCGCCTCGTCAGCGGGGATCTCGGGACGCGCACTCATGCCGCGGCGCCTTCTGCGGCTGCTTCCGCACCGACCATGCAGCACTTGTGTTCGATGTGGTATTCAAATTCTTCGCGGAAATGCTTCAGGAAACCCTGCACCGGCCAGGCCGCCGCCTCGCCAAAGGCACAGATGGTCTTGCCCTCGATCTGGCCCGCGGCGCTGAGCAGCAGGTCCAGGTCCTCGGGACGGCCCTGCCCTTCCTCGATACGCTTGATGATGCGATACATCCAGCCGGTGCCCTCGCGGCAGGGTGTGCACTGGCCGCAGGATTCCGCATAATAAAAACGCGACACCCGCATCAGTGCCTTCACCATGCAGGTGGTTTCATCCATCACCATGACGGCACCGGAACCCAGTGCGGAACCGGCGTGGGACAGGGAGTCATAGTCCATGTCGGTTTCCATGATGATATCCGCCGGCAGCACCGGCATGGAGGAGCCACCCGGGATGACAGCCTTCAGCTGATGGCCGTCACGGACACCGCCGGCCAGCTCCAGCAGCTCACGGAAGGGGATACCCATCGGTACTTCGAAGTTGCCCGGGTTGTTGACGTGCCCGGACACGGAAAATATTTTCACGCCGCCGTTGTTCGGCTTGCCCAGCCCCATGAACCAGTCACCGCCGTTGCGCAGGATGGCCGGCACCGAGGCCAGTGTCTCGGTGTTGTTGATGGTGGTCGGTTTTCCATAGAGACCGAAGTTGGCCGGGAACGGCGGCTTGAAGCGCGGCTGTCCCTTTTTGCCTTCCAGCGATTCCAGCAGCGCCGTTTCCTCACCACAGATATAGGCACCGGCACCGAGATGGCCGTGGCACTCGAAATCGATGCCGGAACCGAGGATGTTATCGCCGAGGTAGCCGGCCTCGCGGGCCTCGTGCAGGGCGTGCTCAAAACGTTCGAACGGTTCGTGATGAAACTCGCCGCGCATGTAGTTGTAACCCACTGTGGCGCCCATGGCATAGCCGGCAATGGCCATACCCTCGATCAGTGCATGCGGGTTGAAGCGCAGGATGTCACGGTCCTTGCAGGTACCGGGCTCGGACTCGTCCGAGTTGCACACCACGTATTTCTGTACCGGGGCATTGCGTGGCATGAAGCTCCACTTCAGGCCGGTCGGGAAGCCGGCACCGCCACGGCCGCGCAGCCCGGACTTCTTGAGTTCCTCGATAACCACTTGCGGTGGCGTCTTTTCCTGCAGGATCTTTTTCCACGCCTCGTAACCACCGACCTTGAGATAGTTTTCAAGGGTCCACGGCTCGTCAAACTGCAGGGTGTCAAAACAGACTTGTACGCTCATGGCTTACTCCAGCCCGTCCAGGATCTCGTCCACCTTTTCAGGTGTGAGATTTTCATGGTAATGGCCATTCACCGTCATCATCGGGCCACCGGCACAGGCGGCGAGGCATTCTTCCTCGAGTTTCAGCGTGATCCGACCGTCTGCCGTGGTCTCGCCCAGCTTGATGCCGAGCTTCTTTTCAACATGCTCGACGATGCTTTCAGAACCGCACAACATGCAGGACAGGTTGGTGCATACGGCTACCATGTTGCGCCCGACCGGTTGCAGTTCGATCATGGAATAGAACGAACCGACCTCGTATACCTGTATCTTCTCCATACCGAGATAGTCCGCCACGGCATCCATCAGCTCGCGCGTTACCCAGCCGCCGTTCTGATGCTGTGCGGCCTGCAGCGCAGCGAGCACGGCTGACTGTTTCTGCTCTGCCGGAAACTTGCCGAGCCAGGCATCAATCGTCGCACGGGACTCTGCACTCAACAGATCGGCACTGCGTGTTTGTGTAGCGCCCGTCATCAGCGATCGATCTCCCCGAAGACAATATCCTGCGTTCCAATAATCGCGACCACGTCGGCGAGCATGTGCCCGCGTGCCATTTCATCCATCGCGGACAGGTGCGCATAACCGGGTGCACGCACCTTCAAGCGGTAGGGCTTGTTGGCACCATCGGAGACCAGGTAGACACCGAATTCACCTTTCGGGTGTTCCACTGCGGCATAGGCCTCGCCGGCCGGCACCGTGTA
>JBATFE010000160.1:0-7089 GCA_049664445.1 Gammaproteobacteria bacterium | reverse complement strand
CTGTTTCAGATTCACTCTGAACTCGGCACCCTGCCGATGCGCGAAATCGTCAAGCCGGCGGTCGATTTTGCGCGCCAGGGCATCGAACTCAACAGGCTGCAGGCCTATATCTTCAGTATTGTCGCGCCCATCTATCTGTCCACCGGGGGTGCCCGTCGCATCTATTCAAGCCGCCGGATCGACGACAGCCTGGTGGTCGATGGCGAGCTGTTCCGTCAGCCCGAGCTGGCGGACGCACTGGAATTGCTGGCTATAGAGGGCGAACGACTGTTCTACCAGGGCGAGATGGGGGCCGCGCTGATTGCAGCCTGCGAATCCGGCGGCGGCTACCTGCATAAGGCAGACCTGGGCAATTACCAGGTGGTGAAAAGAGAGCCGTTGGACTATCAATACCTGAACGCACGGATATTAACCAACCCGCGACCGTCAAGCGGCGGCAGCCTGATCCGTTTTGCACACGCGCTGATGGAGCCCCACGATCAGGGTGAATTCGGTTCTGCACAGCACCTCGGGCTACTCTCCGATGTAATGAAACAGACCAACCTTGCGCGGATGGAGAACGGGCAGACTGCAAACGGCAGCGCCGTTCATCTCCTGCAAACGGAAACCATCGCCCGCTTCCGTTCAGCGCTGGCGGGACACCCTGTAAACAGCCGCGGTACCACTCACATCAGTGTTGTCGATGCCCGCGGCAACGCCGCATCACTCTCCCTGTCCAATGGTGAAGGCTCGGGCTATGTGCTGCCCGGCACTGGAATAATGCTGAACAACATGCTCGGTGAGGAAGATCTCAATCCAGGCGGCTTTCACCAGTGGGATACCGACGTTCGGGTGTCATCCATGATGTCACCTACCCTCGCCATTGACCGCAACCGCATCATCGCCATTGGCTCCGGCGGTTCCAACCGTTTGCGCACAGCCATTCTGCAGACACTGAATAATCTTTACTGCTTCGGGATGGATGTACAGGCGGCAGTCAACAGCCCGCGACTCCATGTAGAGAAAGAACTGCTCAGTATCGAGCCCGGTTTTCCTGAAGCAGCGGTGAATGCAGTCTGCGCCGGCTATCCGCAGCAGCATCGCTGGTCCGAGCAGAACCTGTTCTTCGGCGGCACCCACACGGCCATCCGCGATGGCCGCAACTTCAGCGGTGCAGGTGATCCGCGCCGGGGCGGTGTCTTCCTTCATGTATAGCCACATGGATTGACGGCCCGGCCGGTGCTGCCAACCGAATCAGTCACCCCTCTGCTGGCTGACATTTTATATCGGGGCTGGCATCGCAGATGCCACAGCCGCAAGGTCGCGGATCAGTCATGTCGTCGAGAAACCATCCAGGGCCGAGCTGTTTCAGGACCTGTACAGCCTGCCTCTGCGTATCATGAATTTTTCGATTTCCACGGCAACCAGAACCATCGAGGAAAGTGCAACGCATAACAAAAGATCAGCGAGTGGCAGCGCCTGCGTATGGAAAACCGGATTAAGCACGGGCACATAAATCACCGCCAGCTGCAGTGCCATGGTCAGCAACACCGCCCCCAGCATGGCCGGGTTGCTGCTCAGGCCAATACTGAAAAGTGACTCACGTTCACTGCGTATAGCCAGCGAATGGAACAGCTGGGAAATGGTCAGTACCGTAAACACCATGGTCTGCCAGTGGGCGTCGCCCCGGGTATAAGACCACGCTTGCGTGCCAATGGAGATGACACCGATAAAAAGCCCGACCCAGAGCATGTGCTGCCACATGCCATGGGAAAAGATCGTTTCCCGTGGCGGGCGTGGCGCGCGCTGCATGATCCCGGGCTCCGGCGGTTCAGCGGTGAACGCCAGTCCGGGCAGGCCGTCAGTCACCAGGTTGATCCACAGGATATGAATCGGCAGCAGCGGAATCGGCAGCCCGAAAAAGGGTGCCAGCAGCAGCGTCCAGATCTCTCCCGAGTTGGAGGTCATGGTGTACTTGACGAACTTGCGGATGTTATCGAAGATGCGCCGCCCTTCGGCCACCGCTGTCACGATGGTTGCGAAGTTATCGTCGAGCAGCACCATGTCGGCGGCCTCGCGTGCCACATCGGTACCCTTTTCACCCATGGCGATGCCGATCTCGGCGCGTTTCAGGGCCGGCGCATCGTTGACGCCGTCACCGGTCATGGCGACAAACTCCCCGCGTGCCTGCAGGGCCTCGACGATCCTGATCTTTTGTTCGGGGTTCACGCGCGCATACACGTGAACACCAGAAACCTGTGCTTCAAGTTGTGTTGCGGAGAGCTGTTGCAGGTCCGCACCGGTCAATACAGGATCGTGCTCATGCGCTATCCCCAGCCGGGTGGCAATGGCACGCGCTGTCCCGGCATGGTCACCGGTAATCATCACGGGTGTAATGCCGGCACTGCGGCACAGCCTGACCGATTCGGCCGCCTCCGGGCGCGGCGGGTCGATGAGCCCGACCAGGCCGATAAAACTGAATGCCTGCTCAACGCTTTCCGGCAGTAGCGTCTCAGGCAAGCTGTCGAAGCAGCGCGTCGCGACCGCCAGCACGCGATAGCCCTCCTCCGCCAGCGCCTGTGCCTCGGCGTGCAAGGCATCGATATCCAGTTCAGAGGGTTCACCGACCGCAAGCTGGTCCACGCACAGCGGCAGGATTCTTTCAGGTGCGCCCTTGATAAAGGCGACCACGCCTTCACTGCCCTGGTGCAGCGTCGTCATGCATTTACGCACGGCATCAAAGGGGAGTTCAGCGATGCGCGGCAGGGTTTGTTCGAGCGCAGGCCGGTCGAAAGCGGCACCCTGGGCCGCTTCATACAGTGCCACCTCGGTGGGGTCACCGATGATCCTGCCGGTCTGATCCTGCTGCGCGTCATTATTGAGGGACAGCGCCTCACCGAGCAGGCGCCAGGGTAGCGCAGCGCTGGCGGCATTGATCAACTGCGTCTGGCGTTCACCGTCGACAACGACGGCATTCACCTGCATGCGGTTTTGTGTCAGGGTGCCGGTTTTATCCGCACAGATAAACGTCACGGATCCCAGCGTTTCTACCGCAGGTAAACGGCGGATGAGCGCGTTGCGGGTACTCATCTTGTGGGCACCGATCGCCAGTGAAACCGTGACAACAGCAGGCAATGCCTCCGGGATGGCGGCCACGGCGAGGGTCACCGCCGTCAGGAACATCAGCACTAGCGGCTCGCCGCGCAATACACCCAGCAGGAAGATCACGCAGCAAATGACCAGCACGGCAATGCTGAGCCGCTTTCCGAAGTGGGCCAGCCGCTGTTGCAATGGCGTCTGCTGAATACCCTTGTCATGCAACAACCGGGCGACCTTGCCGAGTTCGGTTTGCATCGCCGTGGCGACAACCACCCCCGTGCCGCGGCCATGGGCAACCAGCGTCCCCTTGTAGGCCATGTTAAAGCGATCACCGATTGCCAGCCCGGTTTCTTTAATACATTCAGGATGTTTATCAACTGCTTGCGATTCACCGGTGAGCGCCGCCTCATTGAGCTTGAGATCGTTCGCCTCCAGCAGACGCAGGTCCGCCGGCACGATCATGCCGGCCTCTAGCAGGGCAATATCGCCAGGTACCAGCCGGGTGGCAGGGAGATCGAGCACTTCACCGTCACGGCGCGCCCTGGCCTCCGGGGCTGCCATGGCACGCAACGCGGCAACCGCACGTTCGGCACGAAATTCCTGTAGCGCGCCAATGACCGCGTTCAGCAACACGATGACGACAATAGCGATCGTATCCTGCGGCTCACCGACCAGGCCGGAAATGATGGCGGCAGCGATCAGGACGAGGATCATGAAGTCCGTGAACTGTCCGAGCAGTATCCGCCACGGACCGCGCCGCGATGTCTCTGCTATTTGATTCGGGCCAAAATGTTGCTGACGAGCAGCGACAGCTGCACCGCCGAGGCCGACTTGTGGATCGACATGCAGATGATCGAGCACCTCGTCCACACCTTGCAGGTGCCAGGCGGGGCCTTGTTTCAAGGCGTCCTGATCGACGGTTTGCCCGGTAGCGGTTGTTTCATTCATATCTGTAAACCGTCGTCAGAGGCCGTTGTTGCAGCTAAAGGCAGAAACCGGGCACGGGTTGCGAAGCATGCCGCGACGATCCGGCAGGCTCCTTGTCATTGTGCCTGACATGACGAAGCCAACCGCCGCGCTGAATAGTCGCCTGCAGATGAAGAATGCGCAATAATTCATGAAACGGTAACCTAGACAGTCTTGTTACTGAAGGCAACCTTCGCTACCCTTCGCCCCATGAAGTATCTGCCGGTGTCCAGCACGCACCTATTGACCACGTTCACCAGACTGCCAGGGACCGGTAGCAGCGGCGTTGCCAGGCAAATGCATATCAACAAGGGCCTGATATATGACACATGGTGAGATTATCAAGACGATAATTGCAGCTGCCGGCACGTCTCACGCTGCTGAGCAGCTGAATTTGCTGCAGTATCTTTGCGAGATCCAGCACCGGCTTTCGTACATTCCCGAGGATGCGATTACGCACCTTGCCGGCATTACGCAACTGCCAGAAGCCGAAATACACGGCGTCATCGACTTTTATACCTTCCTGCATACAGAAGCGCGCGGCGAATTCGACATTCTGCTCAGTGACAGCATCACCGATCACATGCTCGGCTCGCGCACGCTGCTGCAAGAACTCTGCACGCGGCTCGGCGTCGAACCCGGTGTACCGCGTGCCGACGGCCGCGTCACGGTCGACACCACCTCCTGCACCGGACTCTGCGACCAGGGACCCGCGATGCTGGTCAACGGCCTTGCAGTCAGCCGGCTCAGCGACAGCCGTATCGAGCAGATCTGCCAGCTGATCGAGGCAGGCACCGGGGTCTCGCAATGGCCGGCCGAATGCTTCGAAATCGAAGACAATATCCTGCGGCGCGACCTGTTGCTCTCGGATGAAACCGCGGCCGCCAGCCCCGACGGCAGCGCCTTGCGTGCCCTGATTGCAAGCAGCAGCGACGCCCTCCTCGACGTCATCGAAAAATCCGGCCTGCGCGGCCGCGGTGGCGCGGGCTTCCGCACCAGCATGAAATGGCGTTTCTGCAAGCAGGCCGAGGCCGACAGACACTACGTCGTGTGCAATGCGGATGAAGGCGAACCCGGCACCTTCAAGGACCGGGTGTTGCTGAACAGCTACGCCGACAGCGTCTTCGAGGGCATGACCCTGTGTGCCGGCATCATCGGCGCGCAGCGGGGTTACCTCTACCTGCGCGGTGAATACCGTTACCTGCTCGAACCGCTGCAAGCGGTACTGCAACAACGCCGCGACAACGGCCTGCTCGGGCAAGGCATACTCGGCAAGGACGGCTTCGACTTCGACATCGATATTCACCTTGGTGCCGGCGCCTATATCTGTGGCGAGGAGTCATCGCTGATCGAATCGCTGGAAGGCAAGCGCGGCATCCCGCGCAAACGTCCACCCTTTCCGGTGACCCACGGCTACCTCAACAAACCGACCGTGGTCAACAATGTCGAGACCTTCATGGCCGCTGCCAAAATCGCGGCGCTTGGTGCCGACTGGTTTTGCGGCACCGGCACACCGGAATCCACCGGCACCAAGCTGCTCAGTATCAGCGGCGACTGCGAACGGCCCGGCATCTACGAATACCCGTTCGGCGTGACCATCAAACAGGTCCTTGAGGACTGTGGCGCAGCAAACACACAGGCCATACAGATTGCGGGGGCCGCGGGCACCACCCTGCCGGTGGCCGATGCCGATCGCTGTATTGCGTTCGAGGACGTCGCGACCGCCGGCTCGTTCATGGTGTTCAACAATGAGCGCAACATGCTCGACATGGTGCAGAACTTCGCGCACTTTTTCGTGCACGAAAGCTGCGGATTCTGTACCCCCTGCCGCGTTGGTGGCTCACTGCTGAAGGACCTGGTCGAAAAGCTCGTCAACGGACACGCCACGCAGTACGATGTCGCTGAAATGAAACAGATCGGCGCCCTGTTGCAAGGCACCAGTTTCTGCGGCCTTGGCACAACCGCCGCGAACCCGGTACTTGACCTGCTGAACCGCTTCCCGCAACTGGTCGAAGACCGGCTGGCCCACAGCGGCTACGAGCCGGCATTCGATCTCGACGCCGCCCTGCAGGAAGCACGGGATATCACCGGGCGTGATGACGCCGGCGCACACATAGGCTCGCACACATGAACGAAGTCACAACTTTCCTGCTCGATGGCGTTGACATTGAATTCAGCGCGGGCGATACCATCATGGATGCCGCACTGCGGGCCGGCGCCTACATACCTCATCTCTGCCACAATCCCGAATTCACACCGCACGGCAGCTGCCGTGTCTGTATCGTCGAGGTCAATGGCCGCCAGGTGTCCGCCTGTACCCAGCCGGCCGCCGCGGGACTCGAGGTGGACAACGGGTCTGACGCCATTGTCGAGGAGCGGCGCAACCTGCTGCAAATGCTGTTCGTCGAGGGTAACCATGTCTGCCCCGGCTGCGAGAAAAGCGGCGCCTGCCAGCTGCAGGCAGTGGCCTATTACACCGGCATGCTGTCGCCCCACTACACTCATTTCTTTCCGCAACGCTCCGTGGATGCCTCGCACCCGGATACCGCCATTGACTTCAATCGCTGCATCCTCTGCGAGTTGTGCGTGCGCGCCAGCCGCGACGTCGACCACAAGAACGTGTTCTCGCTGCGTGGCAGAGGCATCGACACACAGCTGACGATTAACTCGCCCGGTGGCAAACTCGGTGACAGCAGCTTTGCCGCCACCGACAAGGCCGCCCACGTCTGCCCGGTCGGTGCAATCCTGCCCAAGCACCGCGGCTACGAACAACCCATCGGCAATCGCCTCTATGACAGGCAGCCGATCAATATCGTCGGCGATGTGGCTGCAAACGAACCCGGTAACAAGGGAGACGGTCATGGCCGATAAAATCAGGGTTGCAACGGCTTCATTATGCGGCTGCTTTGGCTGTCACATGTCACTGCTGGATATCGACGAACGCATTCTTGAGCTGGTGCAGCTGGTGGAATTCGACCGTTCACCGATCACCGACATCAAGAAGGTCGGTGAGTGCGATATCGGCCTCATCGAGGGCGGCGTCGC